>JAXHVC010000030.1:0-2046 GCA_034189315.1 Chloroflexota bacterium
AGTTGCCTGGCAAGTGGTTGTGGGGGATCTCCCCCCTCCTACTGCGCAGATCCATGTGAAGCGAGTAATGCCGGTTGGTATATAGAACTGGGACGAGATGATTCAAGAGACGTGGAGACTGGAGGCTCGTCTATTTCAAAGAACCGAAATGAAAGGGTACTCACCTTTTGCGAGATTTATGCCGGATATGTATTCTTCACTACGTATACACCAACCAATGACCCGTGCGGCGGCGGTGTATCGAATCTTTATGTGGTGGAATATAATACAGGAAAGGTAACCGAAGAGGCAACGATGGATATCAACGGAGATGACCAAGTCACAACAGCAGACCAAATCACAGATGGAGGGGACACTGCTTCTGCCAGAGCAATAAAATTGGGAAGCGGAATACCAACGGCTCCAAAGATAGTGACAAGCGGCGACAAGATAAAAGCCATAGTAGGACTGAGCGGCGGTGGAGCTCCTAACACCCCTGCTGAAGTCACGCTAAATCCTAATATGTTGAGACAAGGGGCCGATGTGGTTCTGTGGAGGGAATTCAAATGAACGTATTAAAGGGAAATAAAGGAATGACTTTGCTTGAACTTATAGTTGTCGTGACTGTTCTGGGTGTGATGCTGACCGTGGGCGGACCGAATCTCATGAATTGGTTGGAGAAGGGCAGGCAGAGGGAAGCAGCCTATGAACTGGCATCAGTCATAAGGCTGGCCAGGGCCCAGGCTCTGGAATTAGGAAACAGAACAGGAATCAAGATCTCCATAGGGGGAGAGACGGATATCGATGGAGACGGTGGATTTGAGGACTATATACTCTTCGTTGATTCAGATTCGAACCTTGATTATACCATGGGAGAACAGGTGATAATCGATAAAGAATGGGGACGGGGAGCGAGTATAGATGCCTCTACAGATGGCATTGGAGATATCACAAGACTTATTTATAAGCCATCAGGACTCATCGAAGTCAATCCCAATGGGAATGATACTACGATTACAATCGATGATTATCAAGTAACAATATCAAATATAACAGGGAGGGTGATGGTCGATGAGAACTAGAAAAGAAGACGGATTTACTCTTCTAGAGGTTTTGGTGGCCATGGCTATCTTGTCAATCGGCCTTCTGGGACTCCTGGGGATGACAATACACGCTATGCATTCAAACGCATATTCAGAAGACTACATAATCGCAAATAATCTTATTATCGAGAGAGCGGAAGATTTGCGCAGAACGGGTTTTAGCAACTTGACTATCGGCGGACCTCCGACACCGGGCTACAGCGATTCCACGACACATCCAAAGACCCCTGGTCTCACCTTTAATAGAGAGTGGACGATTGCGGCTGATCCATATGTTCCTGATTTGTTGATGACGGTCACCATTACCGTAACATGGCAGAGGAACGCTGACAGCACACAGCGCCAAATTACTTCAACATTTAGTGTGGGGGGAGGAGTATGAGACAAGAAGGTTTCAGTATAATTGAATTTATGATAGCAATTGCAATAATTGCTGTAGTTATAGGCGCGGCATTTCAGGCACACCTCACCATGTCCAAGTCCAACATAACGGAGACTGCAAAGATAGAGGGGCAGTTTGAGTCTGCCATTGAACTCCAGATATTGGAGAATGATATCAAGAATGCCGGTTTTTGCGTACCCACAGTGTGTACGGTTGCATCAAAAAATGACCTGAGCAGCTTGGAGGCAGAGGATTGGGAGGGGTTTACAAGCGCGGAAACCGGTGGAGATTATTCCAATATCACCGGAACAGACAGACTCTATCTTTCTGATCTGGCTGAGATTGTTGAAGATTTCAGCAGTGATCAGACTGAATCGGGTGCCCTGACGGATGCTGACTACACGACAATGGTAAATGCAAAGTTGAATAATAACGGCTATTTTGCCACTCTACTATCGGATGTTGTAGCCTCTGACACAGATATTGTGATAAATAACGGTGAGCAGGATATGGATGGAAACGATAATGGAGCAACAAGTGATTACGATTTCAAAGGGGGCAAGGCCCTTATTATCGCAGATA
>JAXHVC010000031.1:0-30282 GCA_034189315.1 Chloroflexota bacterium
TCCAAATCTTCCCCTCTGAGCAATCGTGTTACAGCTTCCCGCTTCCGTTTTACCGTCATTCTCCTACCCATTCTCAATCCCTCTGTCCCAATCTGATCTTCTTGCATTAGACACCTTCCTATATGATTCTACTTCATCTCCTAGGTGTCCAACTTAATTGTAGACCAGAGGACCCTACAACGAAATTCCCTATCTGTGATAATTCTCTTGCATAGTTATTTCACACACCATATTGTCTTGGGTCTACCCACATATGGATTGCTGTTTACGTTCTTTTTATTCCATGAAAGAGAAGTCTCTTTCACACTGCGTAGTTAATAAGTTCGTACTAATACGTTCTCTATTCCTCTTGGGGGAGCAGGTGTCTCAATCGTTAACAATTCAATCACCTTATTCACCAAAATTGGTATATACTGATGATCATGAATGTGAAACATGAATACCTCGCCCATCACCATCGATGAAGCATTTGTGCATAAGACAACACTTGACATGACTAAGTGCAAGATTGTAGTGTAAACACAATGCTAGCTAATCCATATATGAATAGATGAGCACTATTACTTCAGTACCTACAGAGATACAGCTAGATGCTGCAGTGATTACCTCTATTGGAATCATTGCTGTTTTCTGTCTAGTTGTCTGTCTCGTGCTACAGGTTATTACCGCCGAGATAGATGGCAGCTGGGTTCGCATGCTCACCCGACGTCTCAATATCGTGGTAACTCCATTACTTATTGTGTTATCCGCCATAGTAATCAACGAGCTCGCCAGGGTTATCTAGCATGGTGATTCAGCATTTCATCACTTAGAAAGACGTTAAAGAGTATTCCATTCAGCCGCGTATTCATACGTACTTCTATCATCAAGATACATACAATCTACTACCGCAAGCTTATATGTAAAGTATTCTCATACACGATGTTGTAAGTAGAGGGAAATGTTCTGGTGACATAGCATTATCTTATGCCCATACGATTAACGAGCACTTCGTTAAAAAGCCGTCGTATCCTCTCTCCTCTTCACCCACTCAATAAGCACATATACCAACGCTATCGATATCATCACACAGCCAACTAAGATGAGTTCTTCACCTATACCCGAGAAGGAGAGGTAGTTCTGCAGAAATCCATCGGGAAAGAAATGGAAGTCGGAAGGAGGAAAATCATAATCTCTGAAGGGATACAACCAAGGGACCAGATAATCCATATCCAATATTAAATGGGACAAGCCACCAATAAGGGCGGATAAGCTGTATCGCCAGTGTAGCAACGAATAAGTTACTGCCACAAGAACTACAAACAACAGGGTATGTCCAATATACCTACCGCCACCTATCCCTACAGCATCTAGGGACTTATCCACGATATCCGGCATTATTGCGGTATAGGCCACAATGGGCATATTAAGTCTTAGTACGTAGGCAGCCGCCACCGGGAGGCCCACATGAGCTACAGGTCCCATATCACAAATTCCTAGGAAAGCTTGCTAGCACTTATACAATATTAAACGCTGAATTATGAACAAAGGTAATCATTCACCGCGAGGGCAAAGCGTTTTTGAAAAAAAGTGGTATCTAGCCTACACCTACCATACCATAAGAATGCGTTCGAGGGGGTATGTAACCATTAGTACTAGCTATACATGCATTCTCAATTGTCTTGGGATACAACTATAGATAATACACTATATCATGTATGTGCTTTAGAATAATAGACCCGACTATCTATAAGCCCACAAATTCAACCATTTGTTTATTGGTTGATCTATGCTTATGGCACTACACAACGGTAGGGATCACCAGATATAAGCATACGTTGGCTATCCCATGAGCAAAGGTAACACCCCATAACGAGCCAGTTCTATCCACTATCCATCCAAAAGATAATGCCATGGTTAATACAAACATCAAATGCATCACTGATAAATGCCCCAAATGCAGTAGCGAGAACACTCCAGCAACATACACCCACCCCCAAGCACCAAAGGCTTCCTTAGCACAGCGTTGTATTACACCACGAAATGCAAGCTCTTCGACAAATCCTGTTGCCACTATCAAAATAATGGCTGAAGCTATTATTTCTGTCAGAGCCGGGGCAGTTTCAGCATCGGGTTTTAGAATGGCATACTCTGCGATCCCCAACACAATGCCAAAGAGCCCTATGGCCACCTGAAGGGGTACATTACGTCGGCTCAATCCTATATCTGCAGGATAAAACCTGAAATAGCGAATGGCGGCTATAGTGGCTACCAAGATGGGAACACAGATAATGCCAAAGGAATAAACTTCTCCAAACCGAGAGACCGGCATAGCAAGACTTACGATTCTTATAAGAGGAGCTAAGGTAAGTGACAAATAAAGCTTGTCAAAAGGGGGTGTGGCTTCTAACACGCTGTACATAATTAGGGAAAAGAGAATGATTGTATGGACAACAATACCACCTGTAGGGCTGATGATCGCTGTCATGAGCTCCGCTACTCCTATCTCAACGAGATAGAGTAGTGCTATCACATATTCGCTTCTCCTGATATTGAATCCAGCGGGCTCCCTATGGGATTCTCTGGTGACGTCTAATATTGATGACCCAACACTGTTCGCTTGAGTCGAGTCTGTACTAGATGCAATAATCAATCGATGGCTGCTCGTCTTTGCAATCCCTCTAACCTTCTTTCGCCAGTTATTGGTTTTATTTAAGAAGCTCTTTCGTTTCCTACGAGATATATGCCCCCTCCCTTACGTCCAATCCCTGCCATCTCGATTTTGCTATACATATCCACAGCAGCACTACTGCATTTCTATCATGAATATCAACAAGAGAACACATATGCATCTCCGTTATAATAGGGAAACCTGGTGAAAGCCACCACAAATTCTCAATATACTAAAACGATTAGGCCCTTAGCTCCGAAAGAGTTTATTCCGTAACAGACTTTTCTGAAACTCGATGAGTTTTATCGATCCTTGCATCATCCCCTTCACTCCCTTTGTAGTGCATTCCCTACATTCTATTGTTTCTCGGAGCTAAGGGCCTAATCGTTTATACTAATTACGATCGAACAAGCGTCCTACGACCTTTCCACCCAAGACATCCCATCAATGTCCCTAAACCAGTGGAGAGAAGAACAATGCTAGGCAATTCGACAGCAGGATAAACAGCACCAGGCCTTGTGTATAAAATGGAGCTTCTGCTACTTGTACTTATTTTTATGTTCTTATTCGAATACACCCTAAACACAAGCCAATCGCCTTCTGGTACTGGCATTCTCTTGGCATTGATTGTCGATATTAGATAGCTAAGTCCTCGTGAGAACATCGCTTTATTTATACCAAAAGGAGTGAATCCCCTTTATCCCAGACTCCTACTTCTGCAGCCAGTTGGCATTTGGACGTATCGCCAAGAGACATATGTTTCAATATGAGCCACCATTCTGCTGCAGTAAATACTGCATTTCCTCCTGATGGTTGGTCCGCTTTCCACATCTGGTGTGTATTAGGAGCTATCCTCACCCATACATCCTCGGAGTGTCGCCCCTTATACATAACTCCATCATCATCCAAATACCATACTAAGACCTGAGATAGGCTACGTTGACCTTAATCCTCATATCTTCCACTAAAGTCACTCCAAGCAATGTCTTCTTTCGCTCTATCCTTTATTGCATCCTGGCTAGAATCAGCTAATGTAACACTTGGGAACATCGGAGTCACTATCAGAGCCAAACATACAAGACATCCAACCAGCCCCTTTACCATTGACGTGCCCCCTTTTCATGCTAACCAGTCCAAAGATACATTGCGTGTTTAGAACTATTCGTGAATCTTTTACACCGACCACCGATAGGCCTAAACCACCATCATGTTCTTCATTAGCAAAAGCCAAACACATAAATGCAGAATCCGAGCCATCACAAGGGTACAGGGAATAATGTCAAGTCAGTCGTTGTCAATGCAGTCTATCGATAACCCAATTAATAAAAAAGCAACATTGTTCTGGTACATTCTTCTAGAAGGGGCATTAAAACACTTTTTTTGGGGGGATCGGTGACAGCTTGGCAGCATAAAAGATTGTGGTTAGTGAATAGCCCAAGTAGTATTAAATAGTAATAGGCCGACGCTCAGCGCGCCGGCCTATTAGATACTAATAACTGGTCGGGGTGAGAGGATTTGAACCTCCGACCACCTGAACCCCATTCAGGTGCGCTACCAGGCTGCGCTACACCCCGATATCAAACAGGAGAGTTACCAACTCACCCATTTTAGGTCAATATTACACCTCTCTGAAATCACCTTCAACAGTGCCCTCATCTGAAGATCCATCACCACCACCGGGAGGAGGCCCAGATTCTGGTCCTTGATAGACCGTGGCACCTATCTTTTGCATGGCCTCTGATAAGGCGCTAACAGTGCTATTCAGATAGGCAATGTCTTGCCCCTGAAGGGCTGAACGAACAGCAGCAATCTTTCCCTCCACCTCCTGACGCACATCTTCGGGGATCTTGTCACCATGCTCTCGAAGAGTCTTCTCAGCCGCGTATACCAGTGTATCGGCATTATTGCGTGATTCTGCTTCCTCTTTCTTCCTAGAGTCCTCAGCAGCAAAGCTCTCCGCTTCCCGAGCCATCTTCTCTATCTCTTCCTTACTTAGTCCACTAGAAGCAGTGATGGTGATCTTCTGTTCTTTGCCTGTACCCTTATCTCTGGCACTTACATTAATAATACCGTTAGCATCGATATCGAAAGTAACTTCGATCTGGGGAACCCCCCGCGGTGCGGGTAGTATTCCATCCAACATGAACCGTCCCAGAGTCTTGTCATCCGCCGCCATAGAACGTTCACCCTGAACAACGTGAATCTCAACGCTAGGTTGGTTATCAGCCGCTGTGGAAAACACCTGGCTCTTGCTGGTGGGAATAGTGGTATTGCGTGGAATAAGAGAAGTAGCAACACCACCCAAGGTTTCGATACCTAGCGTAAGCGGATTGACATCCAGGAGAAGTACTTCGCTCACCTCTCCTTTTAAAACACCACCCTGGATCGCAGCACCAAGGGCCACTGCCTCGTCCGGGTTGATTCCCTTCTTTAGATCTTTCCCAAAGAACTGTGAAATCCTATCTTGAACCAGAGGCATCCTAGTTTGACCACCCACCAATAGAACCTCGTCGACTTTTGCAGAAGTCAAATCAGCATCGGTCATTGCCTTGCGACACGGTTCCATACTTCGGTCTATGAGGTCCATAACCATCTGTTCCAGTTTGGCCCGGCTCAAGCTAACATTGAGATGCTTGGGTCCAGCCGCATCTGCTGTAACATAGGGCAGGCTGATTTCTGTCTGAGCCATCGATGAGAGCTCTCTCTTTGCCTTTTCCGCAGCATCCTTAATCCTCTGTAAAGCCATCCTGTCTTGACGAAGATCAATCCCGTTCTCGCGCTTGAATTCGTCACACAGCCAATCCATAATGAGCTGGTCGAAATCATCGCCCCCTAGATGGGTATCACCATTGGTAGACCGGACCTGGAACGTCCCCTCACCCATTTCAAGGATCGATATATCAAAAGTACCACCACCCAGATCATAAACGGCAACTATTGACTCTTCTTTCTTATCCAATCCATAGGCCAAAGCCGAAGCAGTGGGTTCATTGATAATCCGAAGCACATTCAAACCAGCTATAGCTCCTGCATCCTTAGTAGCTTGTCGCTGCGAATCATTGAAATAGGCAGGTACGGTTACCACCGCATCGGTCACCTTTTCCCCAAGATAGGCTTCAGCATCGGACTTCAGCTTTTGTAGTATCATTGCCGAGACTTCTGGTGGGCTATATTCTCTTCCCCCCATAACAACACGGCAATCTCCGTTTGGTGCTTCGGTTACCTTATAGGGTAATTTCTTAATATCCTCCTGGACAATCGTTTCACCAAACTTACGTCCCATAAGGCGCTTTATACTATATACTGTGTTATCTGGATTAACTACTGCTTGACGCTTCGCTAGCCAACCTACAAGCCGTTCTCCATTCTTGCTCACAGCCACAATAGAAGGACATAACCGCTCCCCCTCCGAAGTGGGAATTATTACAGGTTCGCCTCCTTGCATGGTAGCTACTAGGCTAAAAGTAGTACCCAAATCAATTCCTACGGTTCTACCCATTTCCCCTCCTTAACCGTAGAATATAATAGCAGAATTATAATAAACATACGAGCATATACTAGATTTCATTGATGGACACATTGGAGTTTGGTCTCTATGTAGAAACATAAAGTCAATAAGCAATTCTTAGCTACACCCCTCACCCATACCCACTACAACCATGGTAGGACGTATCACTCGTTCATGTAACTTGTAGCCCTTTTGAAGGACTTCAACCACCTTCCCTTCTTCTCCCTCTGCCTGAGTTACAGCCTCATGTAAAGAAGGATCGAATGTCTCCCCTAGTGCACTGATTTCTGAGACACCATGGACTTCCAGCGATGCTATGAGTTTACGCTGGATGAGTATAATGCCATCCAACCAAGTCAAACCAACCAAATCGGATGGAAGCGAATTAAAGGCCCGCTCAAAATCGTCCAATACAGGTAGTAGTTCCTGAATAAGAATGAGATTTGCAGTTTTTACGTGTTCGCTCGATTCTTGCTCAACACGCTTCTTGTAGTTTATATAGTCTGCTTGAGCCCTTTGCCAATTGGCCAAATAGCGATTCGCCTTGGCCATTTCCTCCTCACACAATTTCGCAAGAGTTTCTACATCACCCGAGTCTACTAATTGTTCTATATCTATTTCCTCAACTGCCTCTTGCTGCTCTTCGAGGGTATCCTTCTCCTCTGCCACAACAGGCCTCCAGTCTAGGCATACAATTCCATCATTGATTCTGTCATTACTGATGACAAGCAGTTCACTGTCGGTATGACTTGCATATATGGCATCCGCGTAGGGCCAATGACCCCAATAGCACCTTCCATCCCTCCAGGAACTCCAAAACGGCGGGTTATGACACTACATTGCCGCAACGCTTCTTCACGATTCTCGCTGCCGATTGACACCTTCAAACCGGGTTCCTTTACTAAATGGCTCAATACTCGTCCAACTAAAGCCCTGTCTTCCAGCATTTCTACCAGCTGTGCAACTCGATTGGAACCAAGTTCTGGATGGCCTACAAGGTGTCGCATCCCATCAAGATAGAACTCTTGGTTGCGCTGTTGATCCTCTTCCTCCATCATTCGCTTTATATTACGAACGACCTCATGTTCGACCGAATCCAGATCACCATCAGCGCTGTCAATCCTAGAAGATGTACATCCCTCATAGACTACATTCAATTTATTACTCACTTCATCCAATTCATCCTGAGACGCAGGACTGCTCAAGGACATCAACTCTCGTCTTAGCTTCATCTCTTTAAGCACAAGTACAAGCAATACAGTTAATTCCTGAACAGAAACCAATTGAATGTGTTTGAAGTGACATTGCCTCGTATGTGGCACCATAACCAAAGATACATGTCTTAACCTGCGACTGAGCACAGTGGTGGCAAGATAGGCCCATTCCTCCAAGCCCCGCCCAACATAGCAAAAAACCTGCCTCATGGCATGTTGTTCATGCTTGGGCAAGAGATCTTCATCAGAAAAATTCTCAACGTAATAGCGATAACCTTTATCGGTGGGAGTTGCCCCTGCGGAGACATGGGCACGAATAATATAGCCCTCTTCCTCGAGGTGAGCCATAGTATTACGTATAGTTGCAGAACTCACTCCAAGCTTCTCACCTATAGCTATATTCTCCGAGGAAACAGGGAGTGCAGTGGCTATGTATCTAGTCACCAGAATCTGTAGAATTGTGCTTTCCCGTGTAGATAACACTTTTGATGAATTAAGATTACTGACTCTTTTCTAACTGAATGGTATCAATTTCAACTTTATCACTGGGTTATCTAGCTGTCAAGAGAACAATTTCAGCATCGCATATCTTAAAGGAGGCTTAGCACGAGCTTCAGTATCACCCAGAATTACCACATTGTCATCTTATTAACAAAGAACTTAGACCTATTCTTTCACAACATTTACACTTCAAACATGTGTTAATCTTATAATTGCTTTATGCACAGGTCCCAGTTTACACTAGCTATGTATATTCTTAATGATACCATTCACTCATTTAAGAGGAGCATAGCTCCCTTGATCTAGATAGGATAGGGGCAGATAATTCTATGTACCAAAATTGATAGCAATAGGTTTCTACCGGTACAGTTACGATGAGTGGATGAACAATTGATCTTATAATATGTGGTATAGGATGTATAGTGCTTAAAAGTAGCTATTTCTACAACAGGTATTAGATTATGAGAGATATACTGAAGCAACTAGCCCAAGGACAGATTACGGTAGATGAAGCAGAGAAATCTATCCGGATACTAGAACTGATGGAGGTCGAAAATCTTGCACAGCTTGATATAGGAAGGGAATTCAGGAAAGGCATCCCTGAGATTATTCTGGCCGAAGGAAAGCCCCCCGAGCAAACCGGACAGATTGCCTTAGCCATGGTTCAAAAACAAGGACATGTCGTGGTCAGCCGAGCAGACGATGCTCATTTCAGAAGTATTAGAAAGATCATGCCATCCACTATACACATAATGGAGAGTGCCCATGCAAGAATAGTGGTGCTTAGGAAAGCAGGATTTGCACCTTATGACTTCGGGGGTAGAGTGGGTATATTAGCAGCCGGTACATCAGATATGCCAATCGCAGAAGAGGCCAAGATTCTGTCTATTGAGATGGGTTGCCATGTTTTGGAGGAATACGATGTAGGAGTCGCTGGGGTTCACCGATTATTCCCACCGCTCAAGCAGATGTTGGAAGAACAGGTAGACGTACTGGTAGTAGTGGCAGGGAGAGAAGGTGCTCTGCCCTCACTAGTAGCAGGTTTAGTAGATATACCAATCATAGCTGTACCTACATCAATAGGATATGGTTTCGGCGAGAAAGGCACAGCAGCACTAGCCGCGATGCTTCAGGCTTGCCCACTGGGATTGGCTGTAGTAAACATCGATGCAGGGATCGCAGCAGGAGCAATTGCAGCCCTGATAGCAAACCGAGCAGCTAAAGCAAGGGCCTCGAAAGAATAGCTAATGCTGCAGGTATCGCGCTATGCTTGTGGGGCTCATATAAGGCACTTAAAATGATATTTATCGAAAAGACACAGGATAGAGAAGGATTTACGTCTAGGATTCTTGCTGCTTCAATGGAATCACGCATTCAAGAAATCAATAGGGTTCTCATCAAGCCAAATATTGTTTCCCAAGAACCATATCCAACGACAACCCACCCGGATGTACTCAGAACAGTGATTCAGTATTTTCTGAGTCACAACAAAGAAGTGCTAGTTACCGATTCGCCAGCGTTTGATGCAGGATTCAGCAGTGCCATTATAGAAAACCACCCACTCAAATTGATATGCGACAGTTTTGGAGTTCCTTTAACAGACCTCTCCCAGTGTGCGAAAAGGAATGTAGAGATAGATGGAGTTATTCTCGAGATCTTCTGCGCCCCACTAGAATATGACCAACTGATCTCCCTTCCTGTGCTCAAGTCACACATCGTGTGTGAGATCACCGGTGCGCTTAAGAACCAGTTTGCTTTCTTCACCATGGAAGAAAGGATTGATATGCACATTGGTCATAACGACCTACATAAGAGCATAGCAGGCATTAACACAATCATAAAACCGCATTTCTACATTGTGGATGCTGTAGAGACTTTGACACGAGCAAATGAGGTTCGTCATGGGGGCAAACCTAAACATCTTGGATTCATGTTAGCAGGAACAGATCCCGTGGCAATAGACACAGCAGGATTAAAGTTGTTACAGAAAGTAGAGCCGAATCTAGCAGGGAAGTCGTGCATGAACATTCCCTACTTGAGATATGCAATAGACTTTGGGTTGGGAAACGAATACTAAACAGATAGCTAGCCTCGAAAGTTGTGACAGCAAGGCTCTCAATCAATTCTAGTTACCTAGTAACAAAAACATCATTACACCTAGTGTCTGGTGCTTAATACCTATTCTTGAGCATAGTCATTGGATTGCCTCGCTTCTTGGAATCCAGTTGCTTAAGAAGTTTCTGTGATTGCTTGAATTGATTAAGTAGTTGATTAACATCCTGCGGAGTTGTGCCACTACCACGTGCTATGCGACGTCTCCTACTCCCACCGATAAGACTGGGATTGCTTCTCTCCTCGGCAGTCATAGACCGGATTATCGCCTCCACCCTTTTGAGCTGAGATTCATCCACTTCGGACTTTTCACTTTGTTTCGGCAGTCCAGGGATCATTTCTACTAGCTGGCCTATGGGACCCATTTTCTTGATCTCTTGTAGCTGATCCAAGAAATCATCTAGGTCAAAGGTGGAGGTTTTCATCTTCTTCTCCATCTCTTTGGCCTTCTTCTCATCAAAGGCTTTTTCTGCCCTTTCGATCAGTGTTAACATGTCGCCCATACCCAGAATACGCGAAGCCATTCGGTCCGGATGGAATGGCTCCAATGCATCGGGCTTTTCCCCCATACCGATGAATTTAATCGGTACTCCAGTGACCGTTCTCATGGCAAGGGCAGCACCGCCCCGTGCATCTCCATCCATTTTGGTTAGTATAAGACCTGTCACACCCACTTTATCATTGAATTCAGTTGCCACTCTTACAGCTTCTTGACCAGTCATAGCATCCGCCACCAGCAAAACTTCAGATGGATTAATGGACCGCTTGATCTGCGCCAATTCATCCATCATCCCCTCGTCGATATGAAGACGCCCCTGTGTGTCTACTATAACCCAATCTACACCCATCGATTTTGCTTTAGCCACAGCATGACTACAGATCTCATGCTGTGGTACTTTGGCATCTTCGCTGTATACAGGTATATCTAATTGTTTACCCAAAACAATCAGCTGTTCAATCGCCGCGGGGCGGCGAGTATCAGCCGCAACCAATAAGACACGCTGATCCGAGCGTCTAAGACGCAATCCTAGTTTGGCAGTAGTGGTTGTTTTTCCTCCACCCTGCAATCCCACAAGCATTACTATGGAAGGAGGATGGCCTGCCGTAATAAGATGGCTTTGTTTCCCACCAATAATAGTCACTAGCTCATCGTGAACAATCTTGACTACTTGTTGAGCAGGGGTCAGGCTTTGCAGAACTTCCGATGTTAAACATCGTTCTCTCACCCTAGATGTGAATTCCTTGACCACCTTCAGACTCACGTCGGCTTCAAGAAGAGCCACCCTAACCTGTCTCAGGGCTTCATCTATATCTTTTTCGCTTAGACTACCTTTTCTGCCTAGTCGATTAAAGATATTGCCTATTCTATCTGAGAGAAAGTCAAACACTATCCCCCTCCTAAACTAGCTACAGAAGGATCCACGCTCCAGACTCGCTACAAACCTTGACCAATAGACAGATATGCATCAGCTAGTGTAGTGAATTCCTTGTGTGTGATTCCGTTGCTGGCAATAATCCTTTGAGTATTTAAAGACGCAGGATTGCATGACCAATCAGTGACCAATCCTCCTGCCTCAACAACCATTAAAGAGCCGGCTGCAAGGTCCCAGGGATATAACCAAGCATGAAAATACAGGTCAAATCGGCCACAAGCCACATAGGCTAATCCAAGGGCAGCGGAACCCATTATTCGAAAACCATGAATTCCAGGCCACAATGTCTTGGTTATCCCGAACATCACATCACCAACTTCTGCTCTATAACCAAGATCATATCCGATCAAGCAATCCTCCACCTTCGGCCTATGCGACACTGTAACCTTCTTCCCATTCAAAAAAGCACCCATTCCTTGTTCTGCATGAAACAACTCATCCCTTAATGGATCATAGGTTACTCCTAGAAGTATAGCATCTCTCCTAGCTAATGCCACGGTAGTGCAGAACAGAGGAATTCCAAAGGTATAATTATTCGTACCATCTATGGGATCAATAATCCAACAATAAGGTGAATTAGAGGTAAAACCTTCCGACTCTTCGGTGACGATGCCAAACTCAGGATACTCGGAATGCAGAATATCTATTATCTTTTTTTCTGCCAGGCGATCGATTTCTGTTACAATATTGGCCCTTCCTGGCTTTCGTTCAATCAGCTTTTCCCCCGAGAGTCGATCTAATAGAAGAGCCCCCGTTTGCTTCAAGGCTGATGTCACTATTTCCAAAGCACTTCTTTGGCTCTTGGAAGCGGGTAGAGAAGTCTTCAAGTTATTCCCCCTAGAGGAGATTCAGTCTTTCCTTGACTTCTCCAAGGGTTTTTCTAGCCACAGTACGAGCGCGGCGTGCACCCGAATGAAGAACTCCTTCAACATAATTCGAATCATCAGCCAAAGCTTGCCGCCTTTCTCGAAGAGGCCCAAGACGATTATTCACACCCTCTGCCAATAAGCGCTTACAATCCACACAGCCAATCCCTGCTGTCTTACACTCTGATGATATCTCTTCCAACCTATCAGGTGTGAAGTGATGATGCAAACTATATATATTGCATATCTCGGGGTGTCCCGGATCGCTGCGTCGTTTTCTTGCCGGATCAGTGAAAGCAGTCATTAGACGACGTACTGTCTCTTCCGAAGACGCCGCAATCTCAAGATCATTACCTATTTGCTTGCTCATTTTCTGTACGCCATCTAAACCCAAGATATAAGAAGCCTTATTGATCTTCGCTTGAGGTTCTGGGAAGGTATCACCATAAAGGTAATTGAAACGCCTCACTATCTCGCGAGCCAATTCGAGATGAGGGAGCTGATCCTCTCCTACAGGAACAACATCGGCTTTATAGAGAGCAATATCAGACGTCTGCAATACCGGATATCCCACAAGGCCATAGTTCACATTTTGTGGTTGCAGCTTCACCTTATCCTTAAAGGTAGGGACACGTAGGAGCCAGTTTAGCGGGGTAACCATACTCAAGAGAGTATGAAGTTGCATCACCTCTGGGACATGCGATTGCACGAAAATAATGCTCTTTTCTGGATTCAATCCAGCAGCTAGCCAATCAAGCGCCATCTCCCGAATATTGTCTTGTAGTCGCCCCACATCTTTTGATCCCTCCATGCTAGTGAGTGCATGGATATCTACTATACAATAGATACAACTATATTCGTTCTGGAGATCCACATAGTTCTGGATTGCTCCCAGGTAATTACCTAAATGCTGTCTGCCCGTCGGTCGGGCGCCCGAAAAAACACGTTTCTTCATGGTAGTTCCACCCGCAGAAGTCTAGCATGAAATTCACGTACCGGGCAACCGGAAAAACATGCCACTAGAGATCGCTGACTGTTACTTTAATACCAAGTGTCCGGCGATAAACAATCGCAGACTAAAATACTGGCTTTAAGAATCTAAGAAAATCTGGGCTCTTTTCAACCTTCGACTAGGTTGGATAATAGTCGATCTTATAAGAAATGACGAAGCAATCTGGCGAATAACATCATCACCAGACACTATGTCACCGTTCACCCAGTGCGGCATTGCGGGCGTGGGACCCATGCCCGCAATGCCAGAAAGCGGATGAATGGTTACGACGCCATTTCATGTATATACAAATTCAGACGCACAGATTTAGCTATAGAAGTTAAGATTGTATACTTAAGCTTGGCTATATCTACATTAAGTATTATGATAATATTACTAGATAGGAAAATCGGTAATAGTTAGTATACAAGTATTGTAGTCCTCTGAGGTGCTAGACTTTGGGTTTTGCTTCAATCAACCCAGGTTTTACACAAGCTTCAACTTTGATTAGTGTGACTTTATTCTCATAGGGATTAGACAGCAAGCTTGGTCTTCAAGACAAGAGAAAGAATTCTCTTTCACATCGATGAAAAAATGAAATACTATTACCATAGTTCCGAAACACATCGTTTGTTGAATAAGTCCCGACTTTCATTGCGAGCAAAGTAAAGCAATCTCGATTGTTTCGTAATGTCGCCTTTCTGGGATTGCTTCGTCACTGGTGTTTCTCGAAATTAAATAGCAAGTTTGTTTTCGCACAGCATCATACCGACGGAGCTAAGGGCGTGATTGTTAAATGAAATACCAGCGCTTATACTAACTGTTATATATCTCATCTCAACCTTAGTTAAGTGGCAATGTCTGAAATACATCATCATTTCACGTTGATATAGCCTTGATCCCAGGGGTTTCCCAATTCTTACCGTTAGTCGAGAGGACGAAGACCACTATATTCTATATCTTAAAGGTCATATATTTATAAGGAGGATATCCGACTAGTCCACGCGCAACTTGTCATTGATACGCAATAGTATACCAGTACCTCCTTGAAAACATTTGAGATAAAGGTTAAAATCGCGTGCTGAGCTACACTTCTCAAGGTGCGATATGGGACCATCTGAAGAAGAGATATCACGGATACTTAGGGAGAAGAGCAAGCAAGCCGTTGCTTTGGCAATGCAAGGGCTCTGGAAAGAGGCTGCGGAGGCCAATCAAGTATTGCTGGAGATTGCGCCCTTCGATGTAGAAGCTCTCAATCGACTAGGACGAGCCCTGACAGAACAGGGGAACTACTCTCATGCTAAGGAAACATACTTAAGAGTTCTTGAACTAAATCCTCATAATAGTATTGCCAAGAAGAACGTTGAGCGATTGTCTCGCTTGGAGGAATCTAACGTACATAAGAGCGACCGCCATCGGGCCACCCCACAAGTATTTATCAAGGAGACAGGTAAAGCAGCAGAGGTTAGTCTAATCGAAGTAACCACTGAAGACGTTCTTGCCACACTATCGCCAGGGGACGAAGTTCATCTTAAGGTAGACCAGGGATGCTTGCTGGTTCAAGACACCGACGGTAAGCACTTAGGCAGGGTAGAGCCCAAGCATGAACATCGATTGCTCCGACTTATAGAAGGTGGGAATCAATATTCTACAGTAGTCAACAACATAGGCAAACAGGATATGAAGGTAATAATCAGAGAGATCTTCAGACATCCCAACCAATCTGCATACCCCTCATTCCTCCCTGAAAAGGAAACTGCTTTCCAGGCCGCAGCACACAAAAGATTGCTACGATATGACTTAGATGATGATGAATTTGAACCAGAGAGAGATGATCCCACATACGGCGATGACCATGAAGAGGTCGCTTCAGATACCGGTTTTCACCATGAAATCGCCCCAGGTGGAGGAGGCTTTGCCTAGGAGAATCAGATGGATATTGGCGTAGTTAAACCTGTCAAACTCGAAGACGAGGTCCGCGTCTCCTATCTAGATTACGCTATGAGCGTAATTGTATCTCGTTCCCTTCCAGATGTTAGGGACGGCCTCAAACCAGTTCACCGGCGCATTCTCTACGCTATGAGCGAACTTGGTGTACGACACAATACTCCATATAAGAAATCTGCACGTATTGTAGGAGAAGTGCTAGGTAAGTACCATCCACATGGAGATGCTCCAGTGTATGAGGCATTGGTCCGTATGGCTCAAGACTTCTCTATGAGACATCCACTCGTGGATGGACAGGGCAATTTTGGCAGCGTGGACAATGATCCTCCAGCGGCAATGCGCTACACGGAAGCAAGGCTAGCAGCCATCTCACAAGAAATGCTGGTAGACCTGGATAAAGACACTGTAGATTTTGTCCCAAACTTCGACGACTCCCTAAAGGAACCAACTGTATTACCAGCAAGGCTCCCCAATCTTTTGGTTAATGGCAGTTCTGGTATTGCAGTGGGAATGGCAACAAACATCCCTCCTCATAACCTATGCGAAGTTTGTGATGCAATCATCCAGCTAATCGACAACCCTGCAATCAGCGTCAGCGAGCTCGTTTACCATGTAAAAGGCCCCGATTTCCCCACCGGGGGTATTATCCTTGGGCAAGAGGGGGTACAGAAAGCCTATTCCACTGGCCAAGGAAAGATCGTCGTCCAGGCAAAATCGGAAATAGAGGAAAGGGCTAAAGGGCGACAACAAGTTGTCATCACCGAACTACCCTATCAAGTCAACAAGGCAGAACTAGTCGAGCGAATTGCCAAGCTTGTAAAAGAGCGGAAGATTGATGGCATTAGCGAATTGAGAGATGAATCCGACCGGAATGGAATGCGTATCCTCATCGAGCTGAAGAAGGAAGCTAGACCCCGACAAGTACTCAACAATTTATACAAACACACCGTTCTTAGAACGGCTTTCTTCGTAAATATGCTCGCATTGGTCGACGGACAACCCAAGGTGGTAAATCTCAAGGAGATGCTCGGCTACTACATAGAACACAGACAAGAGATCATCACCCGCCGTTGTACATACGAACTCAAGCAAGCAAAAGATAGGGCTCATATACTGGAAGGTTTAAAGATAGCTCTAGATAATCTCGATCTTGTCATCAACACCATCCGTAATTCTTCAAGCGCAGACGCTGCTAGACATGAGCTAATGAGCGCCTTTGGCCTAACGCAGATCCAAGCCCAAGCCATACTCGATATGCAGCTACGCAGGTTAGCCGCACTGGAACGACAGAAGATATTGGATGAACTTGAGGAAACCCTAAATACAATTGCCCATCTAGAAGACCTTCTGGGGCACCCAGAAAAGATCCTGGCATTGGTCAGGAGCGAGGTCGAGGAATTAAAGCAGAAACATGGTAATGCTCGCCGAACCCAGCTCATTGAGGAAGAAGCAACGGCATTCCAATTGGAAGACCTCATTCCTCGACAACAGATGGTAGTTACCCTGAGCGAGAGAGGGTACATCAAGGCTGTGCCCTTCGATGCTTACAGGCTCCAGCATCGTGGAGGGAGGGGCAGCTCTGGTATTAACATACGCGACGAGGACAATGCACGACTTTTCCTGACTGCTGATACACACGATATCATCCTGTTTATAACAAGCAAGGGCAAGGCCTATGCACTAAAATGTCATCAGGTTCCTCTACTCGATTCCTCAGGACGTGCTTCCAAGGGTATTTCCATAGCCAATCTACTTCCCTTAGATCCGAAAGAACAAATAACCTCGGCCCTGAGTTTCCCACAGTTTATCCCAGACCGTTTCTTGCTGCAGGCAACTAAGAAAGGAGAGATAAAGAAGACTGCCCTAGAAAACCTGCGTTCAATCAGAAGCAACGGTCTAATAGTAATGAACCTAGAGGAAGGAGATGAATTAGTAGGGACTGCGATCACAGAGGATGACGATGAAGTCATCCTGGTAAATTCATCTGGTCAAGCAAACAGATTTGCAGTAAACACTCTTCGGGCAGCATCACGAACCAGCGGTGGTGTGAGAGGAATGAGGCTCGATCCAGAAGATATAGTCGTAGGAATGAATCTGGTTTCGCGCGGTACGCATATCCTTCTAGTCACAACCAATGGATTCGGAAAGCTCACCCCTGTGGAAGCCTTCCCTAAACAAGGCAGGGGAGGCAAGGGTAGAATAGCCTATAAATGCAACCTCAAAACCGGTAAGTTAATAGATGCACGAATTGTTTCAAACCCAAAATCATTGATGATACTATCCGCCCAAGGTATCACCATTCGAGTACCAGTGGAGAACATCCCCATCCAAGGAAGAAGCACGCAGGGCATAACGCTCATGAGACTAGATTCCGGAGACCAGGTTGTATCTATCACCTGTTTCCAGGACGAAGAGGAAGAGAAGCGAGCGGAAGAGTACCCCCCAGATACAGATACAATACAACCTTCATCTGAGGATAATGAGACAGGCAATAACGGTCATTCACCATCCTAGTGCAGTATCTCAGAGAAGATCTTCTATTCACACAGTGCTACTGGCCATAGCTCAAACGAATGGCTAATCTACTGGGTAATCCCTCACATCGCATCTTCTCTTGAACAGACAAGATGTCGTACTCCACTCGATAGTGATACAAGGATCCACTTGTGATGTCCATGATCATATAGCTAGCACGAGGATCCCCATCCCGAGGTTGTCCCACACTACCGGGATTGACAATTAAACGTTCACTACAATCCAAGCATATTTCGTCTGGCAGGGCAACAAGCCGATAATCAGGATACTGCGTTGAGAAGACAAACAACATCGGAATATGCGAATGTCCCACAAGACAGTGCCTTGTACTGATGGAGGAAAGGTTAAACATAGCTCGATAAGAGCTTAGCAGATATTCCTCTATCGGTGCGTCAGGACTACCATGGACCAAGGTAAAATCGCCACGTTCTAATACGAGAGGTAAAGCATCCAGATAAGCAAAAGAACTCTCATCCAAGCGTGCAGCTGTCCAATTACATGCTTCAGCGGCCACTGGATTAAAATCAGAGACATCGATCTTCCTTATAGCAGCCCAGTCATGATTTCCAGCGACTCCACAATGCCTGTATTCTCGCAGTAGCTCGATGCATTCCCTGGGATTGGGACCATATCCAACAATATCTCCCAAACACCATATTTCCTCTACACCACCCCTGCAAGTAATATCATCCAGCACTGCCCTGAACGCAACAAGGTTACTATGAATATCGGCAATGATTGCGCATCGCATGATATGATCCAAAAACATATCACTTTTTAAGATATCGGACCAGCCCCACCGTCAGAAGAGATCTGGAGGGATAGTCCTATATCTCCGATGTGCTCTCATTTCAACGCAGGTTCCTATCATTAGTACCCTGAGCCTATTGTGATTTAACCACACAGCGCATATAATGCTTACGATGATAATCTCGGAGCTTGGTGAGTTTGGGCTGATTGATCTTCTAGCTAGTACCATAGCACCACAAATCTACAAACCAGAGGTATTACTAGGTATAGGTGATGATACCGCAGCGTGGAGGGAACAAGGTGGCACCCTCCTTGCCACGACTGATACGATGGTTCAGGGAGTTCATTTCGACTCCACATCGACATGGAAGGAACTGGGATGGAAAGCAATAGCTATCAACCTTAGCGATATTGCTGCTATGGGAGGGATCCCTCAGTATGCACTCATATCATTATGCTTACCAAGAGATATGGAGGTAGAAGATATTACGAAGACATATGAGGGCATAGGAGAAGCCGCCTCTCAATTCGAAGTCTCGATAGTTGGAGGAAACATAAGCAGTGCACCAGTTATCAGTATAACTCTGACAATCATCGGCAAGGCCCGTAACGATGCACTACTTAGCAGGTCTAGCGCCAAACCCGGTGAATGTATTGCAGTAACTGGGTATTTAGGGTCTTCCTCCGCAGGTCGCATTATGTTACATCGAAACCTACAGCTTTCCGTAGAAGAAACATCATATCTTCGTAACTCCCACTTAAAGCCATGGCCACGAATTGCAGAAGGGCACCTACTAGTAGATGAAGGGGTAAGGACATGCATAGACATCAGCGATGGATTAATGTCCGACTTGACCCATATCTGCAATGCGAGTGGCGTCAGGGCTACTATAGACGTAGATAGAATTCCCATTCACCCAACCGTTAAAGAAAGCTTTGGATTGGAAGCTACTAACCTGGCACTTGGCGGAGGAGAGGATTACGAGCTACTGTTCTCAGCCAATCAAAGAATCATTACCAACATCCAACAGCAATCCAAATATCCTATCACAGTAATAGGAGATATATCGGATGGACCTCCAGGACAAATCACACTACTCAACGTCCGTAACGATACCTTGAAAAATGCACAAGGTGGATGGGATCATTTTATCGCAGAAAGGATCGACGAATCCTAAAGTCATAGGCCAACATGCTTCTATTTGCTCACACCGGTATTACACTAGGAATGGCTTGGCTTGTAGACAACGCCCTTGCCAGGAGGTCTCAATCTCGTATTGAAGATGTGGGTGGAAGGGAAGAGTCTCTGCAAAGTACCTTGGAGAAAACGGAGACCTACAATCAAGGTCGCATGCATGTTCTTGGACAAACAATCGATTATAGGCTTGTACTTATAGGCTCAATGCTTCCTGATATTATCGATAAACCACTTGGTACATTCATATTTCAAGAGACCATAAGCAATGGTAGGGTATATGCGCATACTCTGCTCTTCACCACAATGCTACTGCTTCTTGGATTCTATCTACAAAGGAGGGGTAACATAGGTATGCTTGTAGTTGCCCTAGGCTCTTTAGCCCACCTAGTGTTGGATAGCATGTGGAATGCCCCATCCACTCTGTTTTGGCCAATCCTCGGTTGGGATTTTCCTAGACACGACGTGAGTGATTGGATACCCGAACTGATAGAAGGATTGGGGACTAACGCCTGGATCTACGTGTCAGAGATTGTCGGTTTTCTAATAATTGCAGGATGTGCCATCCATCTTCTAAGAAGCAAAGGTATTATACACTTCCTCAGCACAGGCCATTTTAAGTTAAGTGGCGCGTAATCATCAGAATTGGCTATATATTCATATATGTTGCACTAGTATAATCAATCTTCTATAATTGTATCTATACCTCAATGAAGGCCCAAGATGATTCCGAACCAGATATCTCAGGAGCCTTTTCCTATTCCAATATGCGGCACCATAATGCCAGCAGAGACAACAAATGGTACCGTACACTTGGGATTGGTCTCGTTGTAGCCGGGATAGGGCTATCATTAGTCTCATTTTTTATCATAGAGGCTGTGGCACTTGTAGCCTTGGGGCTGTCTATGACCATCCTTGGAACAATATCGTTAGTACTCAACAGAACATGTCCTGATACTCCCCAAGGTGTCGCACTTATTCTCATGGAAACCGGACTGGATAATACTGCTTCCCTAATAGAGGAGTTGGGTTTGACATCCAGGGCAATCTACCTTCCCTCGTCACGGGCAGGAGGAAAGCCACAAGCATTGATACCACTTGATCTTAACGGCACCACACCATCCATAGACGCCCCCCTGCCTCGCAGGTTGATAGTCAAATATGGGAATGCTCCTGAAGATATGGGGCTTCTAGTATCCACTCCTGGTTCGGCTGCGATTAATATGTTTAAGTCGAAGCCACCTTGCACTGCAGTAGGAGTAGAGTCTGCACTAAGTTTTCTCCTTGTCGCAGCAATTGATGCTGCAGGAGGAGTAAAAGTATTTGATAACAATGGAAGTCTCACAATCGAGATCTCAGGACCTCGTGTTCCTCAGAGAAACTCAAGGCTGCAAGATTGTCTCGGAAGCCCGTTAGCATCCATAGCCGCAACAACAACTAGCGAAGCTTTGGATAGACCAGTCATGATCAAGGAGGAGAGGCTTTCAAAGGGGAAGCTGCAGATCGATCTAGAGGTGCTAGGTGAGAACGTATAATAAATATATTCTTACATTGGCTGTTGCCCTGCTCCTTACGACTATCGGACTGGCTGCCACAGGAGAAACACGCTTAGACTTCTATTACACAGTGTACCTTATAGAATGTCTCATCATTACTTCTCTCTTTTCACACGTAGACACTAGGGCACGCAGGGGACTCAATATTGTGTCATATCTTCTCCTAGCAGGATTTGGATTCATTGTCCTTGAGACAATAGCAGAAATCCTTTTGGGCACCAGTATGCTATGAAACAATACATTCTAATCATTCTGATTACAGTTCTGGCATTCACACTACTCGGGACCTTCGCCAAAGCCCAACCCGCATATACGCCACATGAAGATCCTGAACACGTCGAATCCTTGATCCCCACATTCACCTACATCCAGCTATATGCAGATGCCATGCAACTAATGATGACTGGTGAACACAAGAATGCCACAGACTTGATGGAAGAGTTTAAAGAATACATTCTTCCTGATGAACTCAATGCCACAGCCGATCAGTACCAGGATTTGCTTTCCACACTTAGTTCAATGTTATCGGAATTGGACCTTGTGCTAGAAGACGCTGAGTTCCTTCTTGAAGAGAAGCAGCTGCAGGAGGTCAGAAATAGGCTTACTTATGCAGATGAATTGATACTGGAAATAGAAAACCTCATTATAGATATCGAGGATGCAACAGACAGCTTGGTACGAATGCTTGGGAAATATGCCGAAACAGCCTTAGCTGAGCAAGAATTGGAAAAGGCCCAAAGTAGAATTGGCGATCTACTAGAACACCTTAGGGAATTAAACCAAGAAAAGTTACGATTGCTAAAAGAGCTTAATGTGGCATTAGAAGCGGAACAGATACAGCTCAAGGAGACAAAGATCTCTATAGATATAGATACAACAACTGCCTACGTGGGAGATACTATTTTTATATGGGGAGTCCTCACTACAGAGACAGTCCCAATGTCTGGTAGAGAATTAGAGGTCGTAATCGGAGGCAACACTATAGATACAGTAACATCGGAATTAGACGGCACTTACAGTAGCGAAGTGAATGTGCCATTTGAGTACAACACCCCTGCCGTTCTTTATATGAAATTCAATCCTGTACAAGACGATGCTGATGTATATCAAGGCTGTAGTAGCAATGAGATCGCGTTAGATGTCCTATTCTTCAAGACAGCGCTCGATTTCACTGCACCATCAGAGTTCTATGCTTGCTCACCGATTACGATATTTGGTGACATCGAGTCACCTTATCTCCCAGATACTGAGATGCGCACGGTTGCCATCTCGCTCGATGGCAAGCTGATTACCGAAATCGAGACGCATGATCATTTCGAACTAACCCTTATAACAGATCCCACCATTACCGAGGGAATCCATAGTATCTCTGCAAAAGTAATGCCAATGGAGCTATACAATGGTGCACAGGAAGGACAAGATATTAGTGTTATTAAATCAGTTCCTCAAATTGAAATCGATGCACCCGAGATCGCCCTATCTGCCAGGAGCATTGAAATTACTGGCAGGGTTGCCTCACATGAACTAGGCCCAGCGAGGAATGCAGAGGTTCAAGTGAGCCTATACCCCTCAAGCACCACTGTGTTTACCGATAGCAATGGGCAGTTCCATATAACCCTCGATATGCCACTGTCACTAAGAGCCGTCGGCCCACAAGATTTGACAGTGGCAGCGTCTCCTATCGAACCATGGTTCAGGAAAACCCAGGAAAGCACGGATACTTTTGTTGTTAGCCCTATAGTCGCAGGATTAATCATAATCGCATTCGTTTCAGTTGGGTTAGTGCTATTCAGGGGACAATCAGAAAACAAAGAAATCTCCACATCAGTAGAATCAGCAGCATCATTGCAAACAGGAAACGGGACAATTGTAGCTCCCTCCCCAATTCAGGAGAGTAGCATTATTACGAATTACAGACACATGCTCAGACTATTAGTAAAATCAACCGGAATCACCCTAAAACCGCATATGACCCTGCGTGATTATATACGGCAGGTAATAGCAAATCAGTCGGCACTTCAGATAGTTCCATTTCTTCAAGAGCTTACCCTGCTAGTCGAAAAGGAATTATATTCACCTCGTTCCTTGAGTCCAAAGGAAACACTAAGGGCAGAGGAACTATTTCATATATTGGAGGAGGAACTCCGTCATTGAAATTGGCAGTATCGCTGATACTAGTGGGCCTAATCACACTTGCGGCACTGGTATGGCATTACCCCTCTAACAGGGATTTCGCGCTCAATAACCCTTCCTGGAATGGGCTTTCCGATTTTGTGTCTGATTTCAACGCCTCAGCTGTTAATTCGATAACACCTCCCCCCATACCACCTTCAAATAGTGTCCTGATCATGATTCCCTATACCCCATTCGCCGATCCCGAACTCCAAGCATTAGATAATTGGCTCTCTGCTGGCGGTACCTTGATATTGATGGACGACTATGGTTATGGAAATCAATTACTGGAGTATCTGGATGTCTCCCCCAGATTCACCAATATCCCCCTTCTAGATCCAATCATCAACAACATCAACCCATCATTTCCAACAATCTCTCACTTTACTTCTTACAATGCTCCCGGGGACAATGGAAGTATCGTGTTAAACCACGCTTGCTCTCTTGATGGCGTCAACGACGAATATGTCATAGCCGAATCATCAAGGTTCAGTTTCCTAGATCAAAACAACAACTCCGTCTGGGATGAAGGCGAGCCACATGGACCTTTTACCGTGGCTGGCTCGATGGTATACGAATCAGGACGATTAGTCCTTTTATCGGATCCTAGTATACTCATAATGCTAGATATTGTTGACAATAAGGACTTCCTGGAAACAATGATCATTCCTTCAGATGAGAATTACGAAATATTCATCGACGAATCGCACCTCCCACGTTCTACGTTGGAAAACACACAGGAGATAATGAACATTGTTAGAGCAAATCTAATGACACCTCATGGTACGATAATACTGCTTCTAGGCATTATTGCATTGGTTCTCTTGCCAACATGGCGCAAATACGATTGGTCGTTTATAAGACTAAGAAGAGATAGGACTTAACGGAGGATAGCATTGCCAAAAGCAACGAGGAATGTATCAACGATTCCAAAGCAGATTCTTAACGAGATGTCTAGGGTTATAGTAGGCAAGAGTAAAGAAAAAGAACTACTACTGGTAGCCATGCTTTGCAGTGGCCACATATTAATCGAAGGTCCTCATGGTTCTGCCAAGACCACCACGGCAAGAACCTTTGCCAAGGCAATCGGAGGCGAATTCAAAAGAGTGCAATTTACTCCTGATATGTTGCCATCCGACATTACCGGATTCAATCTATATACAGTACGAGGAGACTCCAAGTTCATTTCAGGCCCATTGTTCGCCAACGTCGTACTTGCTGACGAGCTTAATCGTACCACTCCAAGGACACAGTCTGCCCTACTAGAAGCCATGCAGGAGAACCAGGTCACTATCGAAGGAACTACATATACGCTTCCCACACCTTTCATGGTCATCGCTACACAGGTGGCATCAGGCGCAGAGGGAACCTATCACTTGACCGACGTTCAAAGCGATAGATTCATGTTCAGGATTACAAGCGATTATCCGACCGAGATAGAGGAAAGGCAAATTCTAGCGAATATAGATTTCCTGGATGCACCGGATAGCAAAGCGATTACATCGCCTGAAACACTCATAAACCTGCATGAGCAGGTGAAGCATGTGCATGTTTCGGACAAATTACGGGAATATATCGTATCCCTAATAGATTGTGTTCGTCGTGATAATGATTCGATATCCGGTCCAAGCCCTCGTGGTACGATCGCTCTATTCAAAGGCTCTCGAGCCCTCGCCTATCTCGAAGGCAGAGACTATGCAATTCCTGATGATGTTAAAACCTTGGCACATGCCGCATTGGATCACCGTATAAGACTAAGTCCAGAAGCAGAAATTGACAACGTAGTGCCAGAAACGCTCATACAAAAGGCGCTAGATAGCATACCTGTTCCAGGAATTAATTAAATGCGACTACTATTTCAAGTCATGAGGGGCTTTCACCCTATTATAACCAGAGTGAGTAGCTTCACTCAGACCACTCTAATCCTAACACTATCTAGAGTATTCTGCATTCTAGTGCTATCAACAACGGCAATATTTTCGTATCCCTTCTATTCGATTGCCAGCATATTGATCCTGTCATTACATCTGTATTACTTCTACAGACCACCTAGAATGTCAGTCTATCTACCATTCGTATGCATAACAATTGTTATCATGCCATTACTGGTAGCACCACTAATAGGAGGTGTTTTCGCAGCAATTATAATCATTCCCGCTCTACCACTAGTAGGAGCTTCATTGAGGAACTACGCAAGAACTCAATCCAGTGAATTCTCAGCAGGGATACATATCACACCCCTGTATGGGTATATAGCTATGACATTAGTCGCTACTGCCATTGTTTCCTTAGTAGTAACCAGTCTCACTTTAGCACTCACGATTGGAATCATAGTCTTATATCTCCTAATGATCAGCATCCACTTCCTCGCCACAACTGGCGGGACGCCACTATGCGCATCTGGGAATCACTTGAGGGTGGTAGCTGGCCATACCGCGCAGACCTATATATCCATCACAACAAAGGTAACCATGCCCCTTCAGGTTTCAATTCGATCATCAGATCCCCAGGCTCACATTATTCCTTCTTGCCTGCTGATTGACAATGAAGCACTAACTGAATTCACTGTACGACCATCACTGTCGGGGCCACGAAACATACCAATACAAGCATCCATTGTCGATCCATGGGGACTATTCATCATAGGACAAGAGCTAATGCAGGTAGAATTATCTGTAATACCGAGGGCTAAATATGCGGAATGGCTCGCTAAGAAATACCTCAAGGAAAATGTAGCTGGTTCAGAGTTATCGCTAAGCGAGTCCTGGCTACCAACACACACCAAGGAATACCATCAAGGAGTTGAGTATTGTGGTAATCGAGCTTACATACCAGGAGACAGACTAAAGGACATTAACTGGAAATACGCTTTAAAACTGCCACAACTCACCGTCAAACAGTATTCACCAGATCTTCACCCACCAATGATACTGCTCGTCAATATTACTGCAGAGGATATTGAACAGGCAGATATTATAGCTCATAGTACGATCACCTGCGCCCTTACAGCGGTACACGAAAAGATTGCCATCGCATTCGGCGCCTACGATGGTAATAGAGTTATAGCCACAACCCAATTACTTGGTTCAAGAAGCACTGTTACAAAAGCGCTTGAGATTGCCGACAGTATCACCACCGACGCGCCAAAAGAAAGATATCTCGCAGCCCCAAAAATATCCCACTTGCGTAAAACAACAAATCAACTCGAACAAGTTGACACAGAACCAGCGAAAAGGTTGTCGGCACTACTCAGAATAGAATCTGCCCTTATGGATAAAATCGCCAGCGATCATCCACTATCCACATCGCTATCCAGGATCACACAGCAAGTTCCACCACCAGCAAATATAACCGTCATATCAGCTAGGAATCATGATATCGATGCATTATCAGTAGCAATCGACCACCTAAATCAGCGGGGCTACCATTTGATGGATCTGCCACTTGACGATAAGATACCTATCAAGACTACAGGCAAGATGTAGCACTGTGATGTATTCATCACCGACGAAGTACCGTAGTTCAACTAAGTAATCTATTTGAGATCTCTTGTTCACCCAGGAATGTTATAGAACCACTCCCATCACGTGATGCAGGATTACAGATGAGGCGATGCACCATCACTAGCACACCCCCCAATAACCACGGTACAGGGGACATCGCATAATAGTATTCATTCGCACCCAACGACGGGATCGCCATCGGCGCGCTTTCGAAAATCCCCATAATAGCCGCCACTACTATGGCGAGCAAGATCCCAAAACCATATCCAAACCACGGATGTTTCCAAGAAGAGCGAAGTATCCCCCACCCCAACCTTGTCAGCACTATAAACGCCAGCAGACCAGCAGCGACTCCAATTGCACCATAGTTTATGTAGAGCTCAAGATAACTATTATGAGGATGAGTTATGTACCATTCATCAATAACAAGGTTGTAATTACCCAAGCCTATTCCTGTCCATAGGTTAGGTTCCAACATTGCAAACGCTTCCACCCACAAATCTATCCTTCTAGATAGCGTAGTTCCATCAAGGAAGCGCCATAGGCCCTCTCCTATAGACAATATACCTAAACCAAGCAACAGTACACAGATAGGGCCAACCAATAGGTCAAGCGAAGGTTTCCTACTGAACAGTACTACTCCAAACAATACAGCCCATACAATCAATATAGCCAGAAGCAAACCATGAACTACGAGACTGAAACCATCCATATTTACTGCCGCATGAGGTACTGGTGGTACATAGTCAGTTATTACAGTCGCTCGTGAGAGTACAGGATATAGGGGCTCAGTACCATCCATGGAAGATATCACTCCCACCGCTGCCCATGTAGATAAGAGTAACACCACACAGGAGGCTACCACTAAAAACACCTTTAACATGAGATGTGGGTGTGTATAGTTAACCAAGCTATAATAGAAAAGTGCCCCAACAATACACGTCTCTAACGCACCAAGACTCAACTTGAGGTCACGCGAAGCTATAACTCCTACTAGTGCAGCAACCAAGAAGACAACTATGGGCAAATCAAATGGAGTTCGACAACTAATATAACCACGCCGAGAATACCGGGCAGCGTACGGGACCAAGGCCATAACCAATCCTATCCAACTATGGCTCATCCCCATCAAAAGAAGCGTGATTACTATGGCAACTGCAATGCCTGCCCATACCGGTTCCACAGCAAGTATCGCATCTGCTGACCTGCATGATAATCGGCGAGCACGTTCCACAATTTTCTTGAAGTCCACGTTGGATACAAGGGGTAAACGTTGCGTATTTGAGGAGATGGGGTCGGCTTCACAAGAATTCATATCGGATAATAGAGATAACGATGTTTTTTATCCCAAAGTCAGACTGGCTATCCTTGAGAATCCAAAGTCTAGAACCACTAATCCATCCTAACACATACATAGGGAAGGCAATACATAATCCAAAGCATACCAAATCCACATATGGTGAGCTATCAACTTAGAACAATAAAGTATACATATACTAATTAATCTATATTTGAATAGTTTAATATATTAGTTTACTGTTGCAATTTATTTTTAATTATATTAATGGAGAACTATATCAGATGTTGTAGCTCGTGTCCATAGTTTGAACGCAGATCATACATAATAGTATAATCGACACATTATATTTGTATCATTCAGTAATGTGACAAGCTACCTAATGTACAGGTGAGGAGGATCATGATGAGTTTGCACGATGAATTAAAGCAACTATTCTACCCTAAATCGATAGCAGTAATTGGAGCTTCGGCTAATCCGATGAAATTCGGTGGCGGATTCCTCAGTGCACTACAGCAGTTTGGATATAAAGGTAAGATCTATCCGGTCAACCCCCAGGGTACGGAAATCCTTGGATTAAAGATGTATCCCAACGTCAAGGATATTCCTGATCAAGTAGATTTGGCCCACATTATGGTACCTTCCCACATAGTACCAAGTGTATTGGAGGACTGCCTGGTCAAAGGAATCAAAGGGGCTCAAATATTCACCGCAGGTTTCAGGGAAACAGGGGAAGAAGAAGGGAAAAGGTTGGAAACGGAGATCGTCAAGATCGCACACAAAGGCATACGCATTATAGGTCCTAATTGTTTTGGAGTTTATTGCCCAAGCAGTGGACTAACCCTGTTACCAGGTTATGATTTCCCCAAAGAGAGTGGCTCGGTAGCCTTTCTTTCCCAAAGTGGAGGCTATGCTGCAGAAATATGCAACGAAGCCAGGGCATGGGGTATTAGATTCAGCAAAGTTATAAGCTATGGAAATGCATGCGATCTAAATGAAACCCATTACCTTGAATACCTAGCAGACGACCCAGAAACAAAAATCATCGCCGCATACATGGAAGGTCCTCGGGACGGTCACAAATTCTTCAGACTGGTTCAGGAAATATCTAAGATCAAACCTATAGTTATTTGGAAAGGTGGGCTCACGAAGGCAGGATCCAGGGCCGTGAGTTCGCACACCGCATCTTTAGCCGGAGAAGAAGCAATATGGGATGCTTTATTCAGACAAACTGCTGCAATCCGTGTAAAAGATCTTGAGGAACTCATCGATACTGTGGTAGCTCTAACCCACCTACCCAAGCCAGAAGGTAGAAAAGTTGGTGTAGTTGGTGGTGGAGGAGGTATTGGTGTAGCCGCCGCTGATGTATGCGAATTGGCAGGACTCAGTGTGACTCATTTTGGCCAAGAGATTCAGCAACAGTTGAAAGGCATTCTTCCCCCAGCAGGAACTGGTGTACAAAATCCTGTAGATGTTGGAGCACCCATTGTAATGCCAGATATCTTCCAACGCTCCTTGGAGATCACATCCAGCGCTCCAAATTCCCATTCCGTAATTGCCACTCAGGCGATTTTCTATCTCCATGTGCTGAGCAAAACACTTGGAGCGTTCTTCCCCAGTCCCGATGGATTTATCCAATCCTTGCTGGATATCCCTGTAAATGTGAAGAAGGAATACAAAAAGCCCATCGTCATGGTCCTTCCCGTAGGAAGCCCAGAAGCTGCAATGGTGGATGCGGAAAAAACCAGAAGAGAAGCGATGGCACACTACCTTAACCATGGTATACCCGCATACCCAACGCTGGCACGTGCAGCAAAGTCAATAGCAAATGTAGTCGAATACTACGAAAAAGCCGACGGCTACTAGAAACATGAAATAATTTCCTGTGACAATGATTTACTGAACTGCTTCATTACTCAACTATAAACTACAAAAACTAGGGCCCTTGTTACCAAGATGTTCATTCTCATATAGAAGAGCTTTTCCGAACCATGAGACAGACGGCTTTCTGAGTTTCGGCCTTCGGCAACGATCCCTCTCCTCTATTCTCAT
>JAXHVC010000032.1:0-3030 GCA_034189315.1 Chloroflexota bacterium
GGTCTAATGGTCATGCCCATGTGCCATTTTAACTCTATCTTCTTTTCGTTCCTGTGCCTTTATACTTATGCCTCGGTGTGCGTTTATGACAATATCACTTTTGATCCTTAACAGGTCTTCAGGATCAAAAGGCTCACCATAGAAGAGTACTTTGCCTATCATATCTCCTTCTATCTGAACCGCATTGTATACACCTTCCACCTTGGCAAGTAGAAACGATTCAGGTATAAACACGGGGTGAACACGAACCTCTATCGTATCGCCGAGGTCCGTCCCAATGGCCAACAGTTTTATCGCGTAACCAAGCTCCCTTGCATAGCGGAAATCATGTTCAGTTAGACCTGTTATGCCTTCTCTATAAACATCCCGTGCATTGATTTCCGCTTGAAAAGCCAAACCAGCTAGTATCGCCAACTTATAGGCAGCATCCGTTCCCTCGATATCATTGGCAGGATTCGTTTCAGCGAAACCAAGTTCTTGCGCCAGATGAAGAGCCTCATCAAACTCCATCCCGGCAGAAGACATTTTGGAAAGGATGTAGTTGGTTGTACCATTGATTATTGCATATATTGATGACACCCTATTAACTACAAGGTCTCTTTTAAGCGGTCCAATGAGAGGAATACCCCCTCCTACGCTTGCTTCATAAAAAATGCCCACTCCACAATGTCCCGCCATTCTAAGCAAATCACTACCATGTTTTGCCATTACCTCTTTGTTGGCAGTAACCACATGCTTCCCGCTTTGTAAGGCATGTTGGATGTACGTATACGCAGGTTCCTCCCCACCCATAACCTCCACAACAATTGCAATATTGGGATCATCCAGTATCTGGCTAGAATCTGTGGTAATAAACGAGGGATTCAGTTTCAACGAACGCTTCTTACGAGGAGTTCGTATGAGGACCTTTTTGAGGTTAACAGGACAACCTACTTGTTCGCTGATTGCTCCGGCCTTGAGCATTAGGGACTGGGCAACACCACTACCGACGACCCCCAGTCCTAGTATCCCAATACCTATACATTCAAGACCTTTTGTCGCCATCAAATTGTACGCCTAGTCTCCTATGTTATGACGATCGAGATTGGCGTTCTTGATGAAGTCCAACTCCACCTGTCCTTCTTATGTGACAAGGAGCATAGGGTAACAGCGCCAAGTGGCGAGCTCTCTTCAAAGCTTGCGCCACTGCTCGCTGATGTTTGGCACAAGCCCCCGTTTTACGTCTTGGTTCGATACGACCTCGATCCGAAATATAACGAAGCAACTTGGATGGGTCTTTGTAATCTATTTGAGCATTCTTGTCTGCACAGAAGATACAGACTTTCCGCTTTGGGGCATACTTAGAGCCCGTCCGTTTTTTTCCCGTACGTCTAGGTACTCCTGCCATTCACCACCTCACCTAATACAATCCAAAGAACATTTGCTTCTGTGACAAAGATCCATCACACCACCTCATCTACCTACTACATCAATCACATCTAACACTGGACACGCGCCTCAGAAAGGCAAGTCTTCTACCCCTATCTCGTCCATCACTCCTCCTTCAGTAAGAGGAGCTGCACCAGACCTATCCAGGAAAATAACCCGGCTAGCAACAACTTCCATTTGAGAGCGCTTTTGACCATCCTGTCCTTCCCAAGACCTGGTTCTCAAGCTACCCTCCACATAGATGCGCTTACCTTTTGTAAGAAACTGATTACACGTTTCCGCCAGCTTATTCCACGTCACAACAGTGAACCATTCGGTTTCTTGCCTTCGCTCTCCCTCACCAGTAGTGAAGTTTCGACTCACGGCCATCCTATAAGTGGTTACAGGGCTTCCGTTCGGGGTAAAACGCATCTCAGGATCAGTACCTACATTGCCGATGAGCATCACCTTGTTCAAACTGGCCATACAACAAACTCCTTCTACCTACCCCACGAAAACACACTACAAAAACTTCCAAGGCATCCTTATACTATAACTATCCTTCTATCGATAATCCCACAAGGATGTCACAGTTGATGCCATGGCCTATTCATCTTTTCTGATGAACAGGTAGCGAATGATATCTTCCGATAGCTCGAATTCAGCCTCTACTGCGCTAATGGTTTCAGGATCCATCTGAACCTGCTCCAGAACATAGTCGCCTTCCATGAACTTCTTGATCGGATAGGCAAGCCTTCTGCGCCCCCATCTGTTCACATCAACGACCACTCCACCCTTCTGGGTTATCATATGGTTCACATTATCTAGCGCGGCAGCCGCATTCTCTTCTGCTATCGCAGGACTGAATATCACAGTCAACTCGTAGTTACGCAATACCTTCTCCACGAGGCCGAATTATAGCACACAGTTCACGCAACAACCAAGCCCTTTAAAACATGGTCCGCATTATGCGCGGCAAACCAATTTAGGTACAGGGAATTCTCTAGTTATACCCTCTACTTGTTGGCAAACCTCTGCTAATACCTCATCATTTCCAAGATTACTCAGAACCCTAGATATCATCCGAGCTATCTCTTTCATTTCAGAACGACCAAGTCCCCTAGTAGTGACAGCTGGTGTCCCTAATCTGATTCCACTGGTGACATTGGGTGGGAGGGGATCAAATGGAATACTGTTTCTATTAACTGATATACAAGCCCTCTCCAGCGCCAACTCCGCATCCCTTCCCGTTATATTTATACTCCTTAGATCTACCAACACCAAATGATTATCTGTTCCACCAGAAACAAGCCTAAATCCAAGCGAGGTTAATTCTTGCGCTAGCGTACTGGCATTGTCGACAACTGCTTGTTGATAATATGCAAATTCCGGTAGCAGTGCTTCCTGGAATGCCACCGCTTTTGCAGCAATCACATGCATAAGAGGCCCCCCCTGCATACCAGGAAAAACCGCCTTATCTATTTTATTCGCAAATGCTGCATCGCACAAAACAAAGCCACCACGAGGCCCCCTCAATGTTTTATGCGTGCTCGAGGTAACAACGTGAGCATGTCCCACAGGTGATGGATGGCACCCTGCAGCAACCAAACCAGCTATATGAGC
>JAXHVC010000033.1:0-3730 GCA_034189315.1 Chloroflexota bacterium
AAACATCAAATTAACAGCATCTGGTCTTGTCAAGGATTGGATATTCAGACAAGGAGCAAAAGAAGCACCTCAGGCATCAGGCCTTCTTGAAACATTTGTGGAAAATCGACTCGTTGATTGCCACAATTACAACGGGTGGAAGTGGGGAGATCTTGCTCACGAATATAGGGCAGGTACCGTTTGGTGATCCCAATATAGTGAATTATACGTACTGGGAGATAGTTGTGGACAATGGCGATGGCATTTTCAACGGATATGATGATGGTTTAGATGCATGCTGTTGTGGGGAGCGGGGATTCAATATCTATCCTGAACTACCAACCTCCATTCTCTTCGGCATCGGACTTGTTGGCCTAGCAGGCGTGAGCGGTTTCATTGTTCGGAGAAGAAAACAGTCTGCTCACAAAGTTGACCAAATAATTTAATCTTACCTTCCAGTAAAACCTGCTACCTGGGCTAGAAGTGACCAATTCCTTCTAGCCTTTTTTTATACGTTGTACGATCCCTTCATGTAACCATGTATATTGCTAACAGATTGAAACAGGGTTGATGATTCTATACATGAAAAATCGTTTGGCACGCAGCAAGACATATTTACAGATCTGTCTTCTTTACCGTATGACCTCTTCCGTTCACATCATATTGATTAAAGACACAATACCCAGAAAGACGGCAACAGCAGCGCCGTCTTATAACTAACAGGATATACTGCGATTCCCGTGGCACCAAATGCATTTGTACGGGAAGGATTCATCAAGCAGGCAGTACTGGATGTCAAGCACCAACAAGCCCTAGATCTTGATAGTTATAGGCTAAGACATCCGTAACAAAAAACAGCAATGCCCATAGAGGGCGGGAAGGGGGTTTATTCACATTAGCACTATCTTGAATCCGTCACATAGCATCTCTTATTATGCAATGGGTGCTCTATTAATCTATCTCCACCATAGCGGGCACACCCGCAACATATGGCATCAATCTTGCATAATACTATCATAGCTAACTTCATCAGCACATCATCACGTATACCTACCGCAACCTCGACATCAACACCCGTACCGCAAATGAATAGAAGTGCAAATTAGATCATTTACTTCACATTCATGTTAACCTCGGCAAGTACGAGAAGGTACAGAAAGGCGCTCAGTGATCTTACACCTGGCACACGTTACGTAGCTACACTATTGCCGATCCATGGTACAAGATGAGGAGGTTTCATGCGTATAGGAAATACGATAGTAAGCGCTGTGGCCCTATACAACGATGGGCTATGGGGCTTGAGCATCACATACAGGGTATTGTTCGTAGCATGGAGGATAGCGGAGCTTAGCTTCATCGCAATAAGATTTCTCTTTCTACGAGCCCCGATACTTTTGCTATGGACAAGACTACCTGTTACTAAGAACATCACCCTACCCGGTCGATATCAAACCCTTCAAGATATCCTGGATCCGGTGAGGGAGGCCAAACTGAATATCGCTGGTGGCAGGACAGGGCAAATGCCCTTCCTCGACGCCTACAAGTCGCCAGAGGACGTGGGGAAACAACAGGAGTTCCTTAGACCGTAGTCAGGCCCCCCAGACCATTCAAGGTAGCGATGGGAGGGATAATCCGAGGATTAGTGACAGAGTTAGGATCAGTCTTCATAAAGTTCTCCCAGATAATGGGCATGCGCCCAGAGCTTCCCCCATTCATCAGAGAGGAATTGACTCAGGTACAAGATAAAATGCCTGGTATGCCAGAGGCACAGGTAAGGAGCACCCTGGAAAAGGAACTAATGAAACCTGTGGAAGAATTATTCGAATGGATCGACTACAAGCCAGTAGCTGCTGCATCCCTAGCTGTGGTTCATCATGCCAAACTACGCGATGGCAGAGAGGTAGCACTCAGGGTCCAACGTCCTTTCTTACCGGGCATAGTAGCCCTGGATACTATAATCGTCCTGAGAATTCTATTAGGAGGTCTAAGACTGCTTCTCCCGCAGATTAGGAAAACGGATCTGACATTCTTCACCCTCAGCTTCGAGGGATGCATCAGGAGAGAGATAGATTTCGACCTGGAAGGGCATGTTCAAGAGAGGTGTTGGCAAGCCATGCAGGCAAGTCAACAAACCGCAGACTACATGGTAATAGCTCAAGTTTACCTTGAATATACTAGCAACAAGCTGCTAACTATGGAGTTTATCCCCAACCTCATGCGAGTCGATGAATTATTTGAAAAATGCACACCGGACGAACTGTGGGCACTCCTGACTACATAGATACCAGGATTTGACAAGGAGTTGCCCGTCCACGTTCTACTTCTTGGTTGCCGATTCCCTATGCACCTGGCATGGCAGGGAGAGGTCTTTCATGGTGACCTTCACATGGGAAACATCTATCTTATCAAACCCAAGTTCGAAGGAGACCACTGGAGATACTTCCTGTGTGACTTTCGGATGTATGAGCGTGTATCCAGAGAGGAGTGGAGAGCCATGATTGTTCTCCTTTGGGGAATGTTGGGAGGAATGCCTGATATGGCAGTGGAGGGGATGAAATCCGTTCATGTGATGTCGGAGAACAAGTTAAGGGATGTCGACTGGAACAAGCTTCTCTCAGCATTCTCGGACTTCTCATCATCTTGGATTGAAATCGCCCCTGAGGAAGCCTCTGGTATGAGGTTAAGAAGGAGCAAGCTAAACGAGGGAGGTCTAACAAGGCAACTGGTGTTACTCCTCATGAACCAGGTAATAGCCAGCGGACTCCGACTTCCCTACTGGATTTGGCTCGTATTGAAATCCTATGTCTACCTGTAAGAAGCAGGGACATCCATCATGGGTGGTAGCTACGATTGGATGGCCTGGATCTTCGATCAATACACGGTGAGAGTGGAAAAGGATGCCGTCCTAGCTCTATTTGACCGTACAAATGTATTTACTATGGATAGGGCTATAGAGACACTGCAATATCCCCTGGCAAGAGGACAGGATTTATCCCAAAGTTATGAACGGCATGTTGAGACTGCTAGACGACATAGAAAATGGCCGTTCTAAGGCAACCACTTAGGAGAAAGGAGCCAAGGTATGGGTTTGTTTCGACGGAAATCAAGTGTCTACGAACAGGAAAGGGAGATAAGGGAAGAACAGGAATTCCAAGAGAAACTGGCCTCAAGGACGGGGTTTGTTAAAGTCGACGAGGAGGCCCAACCTCTCTACAATGCACACCTTATGATTGTGGGGGCACAGCTGACTCAAGTCTGCCATCCCAATGGGGGCAATGCCGATGAGATAGTAGATACTTATGCACGCGTGATGACTAGACTGATTGATTGGTTCAATATCGTCCCACTAAAGGAGAAACCTTAAGAAATGCTGGATGAGGAAATCTGGAGCAGGTGGTCTGTCGAAGAACAACCGGTAGTACCTACATACACCCCAGCCCTGAAGAGAAAAAATGCGTAATGTACAGAGGACAAGTGATAAAGCTAGTACCTAATACGGTACTCATCACATTCCAGCCTATTTTAGAGATATTATCACATCTTGCTCACAATACGATAGGGCGCATATTTCTGAAAAAGCCACCCAGTTTAGACCCCCGTGTTTTTGACCCGCTCCAATAAAAGGTACACGCAGTCACTCAACCTCCGGCAGAGCCGGAGGCTTGGAAGAGTGGGAACCGCTCAAAGCGGATTGATAAACCGTTTACCACCTAAAGGTGGTATCTCCTATTCAAACATACTCAGCTGATCA
>JAXHVC010000034.1:0-30545 GCA_034189315.1 Chloroflexota bacterium
CCTCTGAAGGTTGTTCATAAGGGTTTGATGTTGTCCCCCCAGGTTCTGGATGTGAAGCCGCTCAGCAGTGCTTAGGTGAAGCTCTTCGACCTGCTCTAGCGTTAGGTCTGGACGTATCTCGTAGAGGAGTGCCTGAATATCAATCTTCAACTGCTGCAGGTTGCCTTCTAGTCCACCTAAGTCGTTAGCTGCTACCCGTTGGCTTCCGAGACGTTGATAGAGTTCATCTATGGACTCTGCTTGATCAAGCAGTGGGCCTGGAACTTCGAGCTCGGCTACCTTCTTATTCAGTTCCTCAATATCAATGGTGTTCTCACGAAGTGTTTCTTGTGAAGCTTGAAGTTTCTGGATTGTATGTCTCCGATTTTCCGCGAATTCGGGAGGAAGCTGCACAACCTGGCCAAGTTCTCTTTGAGATGCCAGTAATTCCTCTCTCTTGGTGATTTTGGGAAGCGCCTTTTGCAATCGGGCGAGACGGTTCTCCTCACTCCGGAGTCTTAGCAACTCGGGGGTGAGTTCATCACGCTTTGCAATGTCCTTGTTAAGAGCTTCATCTAGCTCAGACCATTTCTGACTAGATAGGGAAACTTCCGATATTGCTTTCTTGGCTTCGTTATAATCGTTGATGGCCCTATTAATGGACTGGTTCTGTCCTCTCTGTCGAAATAGGGAGTCTGCCTCTTTTTCGAGGTCTTGGAGGACCTGTCGAATCCCAGTACCTCCCAGCCCCGCAGCAAAAAGGCTTTGTCCAACTTCCCCTTCCCCTTTTAGGATGTCCTCTCCACCACGAACTAGCGTCTCGTGATCGATGCCAAAGAACCTGGAGAAAAGCTCTTCCCCAACGCCGTGTAGGAACTTGTCTAGAACGGCATCGTCAATAGGTTTCCCTTCTGGGCTTAGGATGGTATCTTTCTTGCCTTTTCGGCGTAGGAATATGAGTTCAGAGCTGTCGGAGTGTCGTAGTCTTCCACCAATCCTCATTCTATTGTGTTCGTGAAGGAAATTGTCCGGAGAGTTGTGTGGAATACCATATAGCAAGGCTCTAAGGGCTCGTAGAGCAGAGCTCTTCCCAGCCTCATTGGGTCCGAAGGTGACGCATAATCCTGTCCCATTGTCCATATCGATGATGCTATCATTGAAGGGACCAAATGCACGAAGTTGAAGTTGGAGAATATTCATCAGCTTTCGCTCACGGATAGAATTCGAGTTGTTAGTAATTGCCTTACATCTTCTATTGCGTCTTGGAAGGTCTGAGGATTATGAAGGTCTATTGCGTCATTTCCGGTTCTTAGTTCTGCAGGAAGCTTGCGTTGCAGGTCATTGAACTCCTCTGCCATATTGGCGAGAAGTTGTTCGTCCATGTCCAGGTCTTGGAGGGCTTGTAATAAGCTACCCATGGCGCTTGATTCCCAGGCCATTTCGTTGGGTTCAGTTTTACTATGTGTCCGATCTTTGACCTTCTCGATCCAAATAGCTCCGTTACTGATATCTGTGGCATGGGCTCGGATTTCATTAGTCCAATGGTCAATGTTGGCGGAGAACTCTCTATGTGCCTTGCAGTGGCCGACAAGCTGAACACGAACGGCCAGAGGTCGACCGTCGGAACCCACCAATTCCTGCTGCAGGGCAAGTGCCACACGATCGACTATGTCTTCTCCACAGAGTGTGCCCGATGAATCAACTTCGCACACCGACCATCTCAATACATCGAGGTCATGATGTTCGATAGAGTGAACCATTCCATCTTGAATCGTGACGAGTGTACACCCTTTGGGACCGGTCTCTCGTACGTTGCGCCCTTGTAGGTTACCGGGAAATAGAATCCAGGGATTCTCATGCAGGATTTCGCGTTTATGAATATGACCCAGCGCCCAGTAGTTATAACCTTTAGATAGGAGCCCCTGCACGGAGCATGGAGCGTACAGATCATGGCCCTGACGCCCATTGACACCAGTATGAAGCAATCCGATGTTGAATAGACTGGAAATGGCTTCCGGATATGCCTCAGAGAGATCATCAGTAACCGCTCTCGATGGGAAGCCTTGACCATGAACCGCCATACCAAAATCTTCCAAGACTACAGACTCCGGCTTTTGCACAGATAACCATTTCACATTGTCGGGCATACGGAGATGCCTGGTGATCTGACTAGCAGCATCGTGGTTTCCAGCAATGACTATAACCCTAATACCGGCTTCTCTCAGTTTGGTCATCTGAGCGGTGAAGAATAGCCCGGTATTGTAATCCTTCCAGTCTCCATCGTATAAATCACCAGCCAACAGCACGATGGAAACACCATCGGAGATCGCAAGATCCACGAGATTTCGAAAAGCCTTTCGACTTGCCCCACGTATTTCATCTATGGGGGCGCCATCATATTGCTCTAAACCTACAAATGGACTATCAAGATGGATATCAGCGGCGTGAATAAACTTCATCAATGCACCGTGTGATTGAACCGATATTCAGGCTCACCAGCATGGCAGCAACGGTGTGCCTGTTTGTGTGCCCCCAGCTTGTAATGTGCCCCAAGCTCCCATTGAGTTTTAGTGGCAGCAACAAGACACATTCTACCATTTTATAATAGTAGCTACATCAGTTGTATTCAAACTAGGACACATATTTGTTGACATATGAGTTTAGCTTTCTAGATCCTACAAGAGTGTGTTCGCTGGACTATTAACGTCTTCAATTTGATAGAGATCATAGGTCTGATGTTACGTCGGATTCGAGGTGTGTGTGGTGATTTGTATGTTTATCGGATTGATGCACTAATATCTCTTCTGTGAGAGGAGCCAACAAGAATAAGAGGAATCCTCGAGGATTCCTCTTATTTCATGGTATTGAGGTTGCCCATGTCAATAGAGAGAATTTCTCCTCTGGTTGACGGGGGTGCAATCACTAATTCTGTATGGTTTAGATTGACTGTTATAGGTGCGTATTATGAGTAGTCAGGGTAGTACTTCAAATATCGGGCCCAACTCCTTCCAGGGAATTCTCCTCCTGTGCAGGGCTCTCCCCATCCCCAAGCGGTTTCATCATTGTCACATCCATTTATTACAACAGCATGTGCTGCGATGTATATGCAAGCGTCTGGATCTGAGGATGATTCTGGCCAAGCGTAATCTGACAGTGGGATTACATAGGTGTATTCGGTTATACCAGTTTCAAACGCTTTATGATAGGGGAACTTGCCAATTTTAGGATTACCCTTCTTGGTTTGAGGGATGGCTTCTGGTACGCCGCCTATCTTGCTACCATCTGCAACCGCTAGATGGGTTTCCTGAATTTCCCAACCTGGAGAGGTGATAAGGTATTTGACATAAAGATTATCTCCATCATCCCAAACATTAACATAACCCACGTCGATGTTTTGACCTGCCACTAGCACCCAACACCAAGGATTGGCTTCTGTTGGTCGTTCGGCTGCTTCGGTTGGAACTGCCAATGGCAACGCCATCCCAATTGCTAAAAACATTGCCAGTATTGGGAGTAGCATTCTTCGCATATATTTTCCTACCTTTCCTTTGCACTGTTTGCGGCTCTTTATGGAGATGTATCCCGATGAAAATTCCATAATATCCGTCTAATAGAGTATAACACGTAATCTGTGGTTGCTATTGAATATTCTGATAAGGTTAAAAAAACTGGAGGTATTAGTGGAAGATATTTGGAAATGTAAGTAGTTGTTACTGTAGTGTGTATCGTAAGCTCATTTGCCTGCAATTATAAGATTTGAGTCCGGACGAGCGAAGTATAAGTGATGATAAGAGTACCATGATTGACAATGGAACCTGTAGTTATTTTTGCTTAGGTGTCAAATATAAGTGAGAATCTTTGTTTTAAGGATAGTGGTATTATACTGTCAGACTTGAGAGCGACTTTACAGTTGCCTCGTTTACCGATGGGGGTTAATTGATGTAGAATATGTGGTCTATGGCATTGACCCTAAGTCCTTGCCAATCGGCTCATATCTCAGAATGCAATAGAGGGACCTCGAATAATCATCCTATTAATCTGCAAGGAGGCAAAAAGAATGGCAAAGAAGGTATTGGTGCTCTACTATAGCCAAACAGGTAATACAGAGGAAATGGCAAAGGCAGTTGCTGATGGGGCTTCTTCGGTAGCAGATACCGAAGTTACACTCAAAGTACCCAGCGAGGCAGTTGGTGATGATATAATCAGCTACGATGCGATTGCTTTTGGTTCTCCTACCTATTCTGCATATATGGCAGGGGCTCTTAAGGACTTCTTCGATCGCAATCTTATGTCTCTAGTTGGCAAGGTGGCTGGTAAGCCGTATGTTGCATTTGGTAGTACTGGTTTCGGTGGTGACGATGCTATGACTGGTATAAATCGCATATGTGGGACAATGGGCTTGAACAAGGTAGCCGATCCGGTAATAGCGACACTAAAGCCATCTGATGATGTAATAAGCCAATGCAAGGAACTGGGTAAGAAGATTGCCTCTAGTTAGTATTGTTACTATAGATGTCGTCCTTACCAATGAAACTCATTGTGGGATTAGGCAATCCAGGTAAGCCTTATTCTCTCACTCGCCATAATCTCGGATTTCGCTGCATCAATCATTTCTCTTCTCGTCATGGCATTCTAGTGGAGAAGTCTAGTTGTAGAGCTAGGATAGGGATTGGCGAAATATATGGTATGCCTTTGGTGCTGGCAAAACCACAGACCTTTATGAATCGGAGTGGAGAGGCGGTGAGTGGTTTGATCGATCGATTCGGGATATCTCTGGACGATCTTTTGGTCGTCCATGATGATCTCGATCTTCCACTGGGGAAGATGAGGATTAGGCATGATGGAGGCACTGGTGGCCACAAGGGGATTGAGTCTATTGTGGCGTGTTTGGGGAGCCGGGAATTTGTGCGGCTACGTGTTGGGATAGGGCGTCCTCAAGACGAAGATCAAGATGTCATTTCCTATGTGCTCCAGCAGTTTGATTTGCAGGATAGGGAGCTAGTTGAGACAACTATCACCAGGGTAGCTGAAGCGGTTGACTGTATATTGGATGAGGGGATTGTCGGGGCGATGAATAAATTCAACTGACTAACTTATTGTGACACCTCGGCAGTGGCACTTCCTCCAACTTCGTAAACTATACCGATTATGAAATATTATTTCTAATCCTGTTTGTTATATGGCTATACTGCGTTCATAGCAGTTTGAATGAGTTGGTCGTATTCCATATAGAGTGTAAGGTAAATATATAATCAAACTTGCTACGCTTTTAGGCCTTGTATACAATTGATCCTAATTTGTGATCAAGCGAAAGGGTACCGTTAATTTGGCTGTGTGCTGAGGACCAAATTGAGTATGTCCTCGGAAGGTCGATGAAAGGAGATCAAAAGGTGAATACTACAGAGTTCCTCATGATAGCCAGCTCCATATGTCCTGAAAGGGACTGCGTGGTCCTTGAAACGCAGAGGTACTCATTCGAACAGATCAACGATAGATCAAATAGATTAGCCAATGCGCTGGCTGATATGGGAGTGAGCCAGGGAGATAGGGTTGCAATGTTACAAGTGAACTGCAACCAATATCTTGAGGCATATTATGCTGTGAGTAAGTTGGGCGCAATATTCGTCCCATTGAATTTCCGGGCGAAAGGGGATGAGCTGGCTTATATGTTGGCAGATTCTGAAGCAGTGGCCCTGTTTGTGGGTAGTCGCTATGCCGGGATGATAAAGGAAATGCGTCCTCAGTTGACTGCGCTGAAGCACTACATCGGTGTGGATAGTAAGGAAGAGGGATTTTTATCCTATGAGGAACTGGTTTCCCGTGGTTCGGATGACGATGTTATAGCGGAGATAGATGATGAAGATGTAAACGTATTGATGTATACAGCTGGGACCACCGGACGGCCTAAGGGCGTTCCCCTTACGCATGGGAGTTTCTCTTTCTATATACTAGAGAATGTTGATCCTGTTGATCCAGATGTTGAAGAGAAGAATCTTCTAACTGTTCCTTTGTATCATGTTGCGGGAATGCAAGCAATGCTCGCTGCTGTATACGGTGGGCGTACCCTAGTTATGATGCCGCAGTTTGAGGTCAAGGAATGGATGACGATGGTGGAGAGAGAAAAGGCGAATCGAGCGATGCTAGTACCCACGATGCTCAAGCGCGTTATCGATGATCCTGATTTTAGTAGGCATGATCTGTCTAGTCTGAAGGTCATTACCTATGGAGCGGCTCCGATGCCTTTCGAGGTTATAAAGAAGGCCATTGAATTGATGCCCGATGTGAGATTTATCAATGCGTTTGGACAGACAGAAACAGCCTCAACGATCACTACATTAGGACCGGATGATCATGTTATCACCGGATCCCCAGAAGAGAAGGAGAAGAAGCTTAAGAGACTTGAAACATCTATTGGTAAGCCATTGCCTGATATAGAGATGGCGATTCTCGATGAAAGTGGTAAGGAATTGGCACCCGGAGAGGTTGGTGAGATTGTAGCTCGTGGCCCAAGAATAATGAGTGGCTACTGGAAAGACGAGGACAAAACAGCGAAGGTTCTATCTGCGGATGGTTGGTTGCATACTGGTGATATGGGATATCGAGATGAAGAGGATTATTACTACCTTGCTGGACGTGGTGATGATATGATTATTCGTGGAGGGGAGAATATATCGCCAGAAGAGGTGGAAAATGTATTGCATTCCTGTCCCAAGGTGGAGGAAGTTGCTGTAATTGGGGTGCCAGATCCTGAATGGGGCCAGGAACCTAAGGCCGTTGTGGTATTGAAAAAGGGGGAGACTGCCACAGCAGATGAAATCATCGATTATTGTAGGGATCGGCTATCTGGATTTAAACGACCTAGAGCGGTGGTTTTTTTAGACGAGTTGCCTCGCAATCAGATGGGGAAGATTCTCAAGAAGGACCTTCGTGAGAAGTATGGGCAATCATTGTAGTTAAGCTTATGGTGTATAAGAGTCGGGTATAGGTAGTCGTATTGTTAATATGAGTAATGTGGTTCTATGGTTGTAACGATGGTTTGGCTGTAGGAGGACGTCATATCGGAAGGGGCGCATTTAGTTGTGCCCCTTTTTTTATAATGATGGATCTGGAATATGAATATGCTGCTATGGAAAATCCTGGGCATGTTTACAACTGAAGGCTTTTTAAAAACGATTAGGCCATTAGCTCCAATACACGTAACATAGGGGTAACTGTTCACGCGATTTCTGTAATTGCAGGCGAAGCGCGGCAATCTGGGCAGGTAGGGGGGGCAATCTGAACCTATTACCAGTCCTATCTGTTGTGAGTCAGCCTTCCCTCCACACCACGCCCCAGATTACCATGTCGCTACCGCTCCTCCTAAGAAACTGGAGGTTTATTTTACTAGTAATCCGTGTCACACACTGGTCCAGTGCTCGCAATGAAGTAGTGGGAGAACGGTTGCACGTAGGGAATGTGCTACAAATGTAGTGAAGGATATGGAGCAAGAGTCGATAAATCTCATCAGGTCCCAGAATTAGTTCGCTACAGAAGAGACTCTTTAGGAGCTAAAGGACTAATCGTATTTAGAATAAAGAAGAAAAGCAAAGGAGGCAATAATGGCAACGACTATAAAATGGCTAAGTCATGCTGGTTTTAGTATTACTACTCCGGGCGGGAAGGTTATCCTGATAGACCCTTGGATTGTTGGCAATCCGCTTTGTCCGATGAGCATGGATGATATCAAACAAGCTGACATAGTGCTGGTGTCCCACGATCATTTTGATCATTCTGGAAATGCTGTAGATATCGCAAAGACGACTGGAGCTACCGTTGTAGCTCAGCCGGAGACTATAGGCAGGTTTAAGACTAGCGTAGGATTGCCTGATGCCAATATAGTGAATATGGGTTTTGGTATGAATATCGGTGGTACAGTGCCTGTTGCAGGGGTATCAATCACTATGACTCAAGCCTTTCATTCGTCCGAGACAGGGGCTCCAGCTGGATATATTATCAAGCTGGAGGATGGGACCACTCTGTATCACGCTGGAGATACCGGAATCTTCGATAGTATGAGGTTATTGGGTGAGATCTATCCTATTGACCTAGCATTCTTGCCCATTGGTAGCTGCTTTACCATGGACTCCTACCAAGCAGCAAAAGCTACTGCCATGTTAAAACCCAAGAAAGTAATACCTATGCACTATGCAACCTTTCCTATATTGGAGATGAATGCAGATAGCTTTGTAGAACTGGTGAAGAAAGAAGCTCCTGGAGTCGAAGTGGTGGTTCTCCAACCCGGACAAGAATGTAATCTATAGAAGTGTAAATTGGGGTGGGGATCTTGGGTATGGTCTCCATCCTACGCTTCCAGGTACATGCCCATTATTCTTTAACTAGGCGGGCTTACAGTTGTTTCCCGATAACAAGGCTTGTATAATCTGCTACGTAAAGAAGGCAAGGTAATCTTGCCTTTCAGTTTTTTATGGGTGATTTTGGGTGATCGACGTTCTTGATCTTCGAGATGGGGGGCTGCTTGCGGATTGCCAAACCAAGGCGTGCATGAACACTATTTCATTGTGTTGACTTTGTTGTTTTGGGATGCTTGTTGACACCCGCGGGGATTGTGCTTGATAAGGAGGTCTACGATGAAACAACCGGCGATAATGAAAGAGTTGAACGCATTATTTAATCCAAGATCTGTTGCAGTGGTGGGTGCTACTGATAATCGGGGTAAGTGGGGTTTCTCTACTTTTCGAAGCGTCAATACTAGCTTCCAAGGTGATATATATCCAGTGAATCAGAGGGCAAAGACCGTGTTCGATCGCCAAGCTTTTGCACGTGTGACAGATATACCAGGTCCGGTAGATCTTGCGGTTATTGTGGTTCCTCATGATGCTGTATTGCCAGTCATGAAGGACTGTGTACAGAAGGGGGCAAAGGCTGCAGTCATTATCAGCGCCGGTTTCCAAGAGACTGGAGAGAAGGGAAGAAAGCTTCAGGACCAAGTGCTTGCTGAGGCTCGTAAGGGTGGCTTGCGTTTTGTTGGCCCTAATTGTATGGGTACGTGGAGTGCTTCCTGTAATTTGAATGCCTTTATGGCACCAATGCCTGTGATGGATGGTCCACTTGCCTTTGTGACCCAGGGAGGAAATGTTGGGGGGAGCATACTAAGGTCGGCAAATGAAAAAGGTGTGGGATTTCGTGAGTATGTCAGCTGTGGGGCTGCCGCCGATATTCAAATCGAGGATTATATCGAGTACTTCGGTAATGATCCGAGCGTTAGGGTTATTCTAGCTTATATAGAGGGTTTAACAGATGGCAGACGATTTGTAGAGAAGGTGAGCGCAATTACCAAGAATAAACCGGTGATCGCGATGAAGTCAGGGACGACTCTGGCTGGTAGTAGAGCTGCTATGTCACATTCAGGTGCGCTGGCGGGATCGGACGCAGCATATGATGCAGCATTTGAGGCTGCTGGTGTTATTAGGGCTCAAACCATTGGGGAATTCCTGGATACTGCCATTGGATTTCTTACTCAACCTTTGCCTGCGGGTGATAATGTGGCCATACTAACTGGCGGTGGAAGCTACGGCGTACTGTGTGCTGATGCATGTGAGGCTAGTGGTTTAAACGTTGTGGAACTTCCAGAACATGTGATAGAGGAACTCAATCAGCATTTGCCTGATCGATGGAGCCATGGCAATCCGGTTGATCCGGCGGGAGATCGGGATTTCGGCTATTACCTGCAAATACCAGAACTTTTACTACCCATAGAATATGTAGATACCCTACTTTTTATGGGCTTTGGAGGTTTCTCACAACTTGGCCCGGATTTCATTGCATCTGGATTCACGGTTGGTCCAATGGACCAGGCACCTCCCACCGAGGAAGAATTCATGAATATGGTGGACAAGATTCTTGCAGATATAATCATCTCTTGGCTTAAGAAATACAATAAACCTGTGCTCACAACCACCTTCGGCGAAATGTCTATGCATTTGGAACACGGTATTTATCACTACGCCTCACCCGAGAGAGCTGCTATGGTATTGGCTAATCTGGCGCGGTATAGAAAATACTTGGATAAGATTGGTGTAACATCCAAGCCAGATTACGATCCTTTCCGGATTTGCCTACTCTAACGTTAAATGGAATAGGGGGCTGTGTCTATGGAGGATATGAGACTCAGGGCTCACCATATATGCTGTGTTCGATTTTGGTCTACTCGTGTTGCTGGAAGAGGTTCGGCATTTGAAGAGACAGAGGAACGGATTCTGCAGTCACTAAGACCGGATTCGGGTGCTCTGATAACAGTGGTTGAGGGGATCGATGAGCTTTGCAGAGTATGCCCAGATTGTGATGGCGAGCGTTGTGTGAGTCGCAATGGTGATGAGGAGAAGGTTAGGAAATGGGATAGTATACTTTTAAGTGAGTTGGGTGTATCCTATGACACTACCTTTAACGCGGAGGAGTGGGAGAGGGTGGTAAAGGAGAAGGTTCCTTTGAAGCTCTGCCAAAGATGCAAGTACAAGGTGATATGCAGTGTGGGCGAGTCTTGTTAGTGATAGACAGTCATATGCTAATCAAGTTGATATTGGAGGAAACCCAAGGTGGAAGATACTGTAAACAAAAGTAATCCATCACTAGTCGATAGAATGGTGAGGGCTGCTAAGTTGAATGTCGACCTCTATGAAGAGGTTGAGGCAGATAAGAGCGCCACCGGGCAGGCTTTTCTTGTTGTGCTGATCTTCAGTATTTCTTCTGCAGTTGGTTTGGGCCTCTATGGTGCAATTACGAATGGCCCTATATACTTTTTATGGGGTTTGTTGGGCGGTACGATCAGCAATATAATTGCGTGGGGGCTTTTCTCGTTTCTAACCTATGTTGTCGGAACCAAGCTGTTTCCTGGGCCAGAAACATCGGCAGACTGGGGCGAGCTGCTACGGACTCTTGGTTTTTCGACTGCCCCGGGCGCGTTGCTGGTGATTGCATTTATCCCTTTGCTTGGCGGTTTAGTAGCTCTTGCTATCATGGTGTGGATGATTATTGCAGCTGTTATCGCCGTTAGGCAAGCTCTGGATTTTACTACCGGCCGAGCGCTTGCTACTTGTGCTGTTGGACTGATTGCATACATCGTCATCATGACCATCACGCGAGCACTCCTGGGCGGTTTCGGTACGTAGGTAAACCTCTCTGACTAAGATATGCGGTCGCAAGTGCCCTTTGTTGAGCAGGCGACCGCATTATATTAGGTGCCATTGGTGCGAGTTAAAGCACTCTACCAGAATCTCTTCCCTTCGAGAAACTTCTCTGTTCCCTGCTTCTTGATCTTTGCCAGGTTTTTTAAGTGGGCATCTTCATGGATAGGTTTTAGGAAATCAAGCTTTTGGCAGGTTTCAAATACATCGCATTCCCAACACCCTTGCCGACCTTTCTTCTTGCAGCAGGTTCGAGCTTTGCATGAAGGATTGCCCCCTCCCTCACGACAAAGTCTATTGCAGCGTAGCCGTACCATAGCTCCCAGTACTTCATAGCACTGGTCGTATTGTTCGAATTCCTTAAAATATTGAGAGAGACCCTGAGATACTCGTTCGAACTTCGCTTCCCTGAGCTTCTTTCTCAAGTCCCTTGCAAGGTCTGCAATCTCTCCCTTGCGATTAAAGCAGTCGTCACAACAAAGTCCACAATAGCCAATTGTTTCTGTTGAATCTGCCAAGTGATATATCTCCCTCCTCAAGAATAGTATATTCTACTATATACTATAGGATTATTGAAACGTACTGTGTGGTCTTGGGTGGAAAACATGGGGTAATAGTCAGTTAACCAGTTATATGGAATGTGATTTTTGTGTTGGGTGTGAGTAGGGGAGGATTCAGCCTCATAAGCGCTAACTTTAGTCAATATGTACAAATGGTATCTCCTGCGAAGCTTGTCACCGACTTCACCAGGGAGCAGGAATTCGTATCTCTTTTGGGGCATATGCACCCTGGATTCCCGTTTTCCAGACTGTGTCACAATTACCAACCAGACTTACCATGTCATTGCGAACCGAAGGTGAAGCAATCTCCACGTAAAGAAGGGATCGCCACGTACTCTTTCCGGTACCGGAAGGACTTCTCGCGATGACATTGTTACACAGTCTGTTCAAGGGAATGACAATCTTTGGATTCTCTAAGCTAGCGCTTATGGGGTTTAGCCTCCCCTATGAACGAATCAAAATAGCCTGCCATTACCCAATAAATAGATGATATGTTCGTGACGTCGATAGGGTAGAAGGGATGCGCCAGATCTAGTATTCCTAGAATACCCTACCTACCTTTGAAATCTGGTTTCCTCTTCTCTAGGAAGGAGCTTACGGCTTCCTTGTGATCCTCGGTATGAACCAACTGGTACTGTGTTTGGGAAGCCGCATCTAACGATCCTTCAAAATTCAGTGCCAAGGATTGATTGATTCCCTTTTTGATATACGAAATGGCTACTGGTCCATTGGCGAGCCTACCTGCTAATTCCATGGTTTGGGGTATGAGCTCATCGGCAGTCACGACCTTATCCACCAGTCCCATGCGTTCTGCATCTGCTGCTCCAATAAGGTCTCCGGTAAAACACAGGAGTTTGGCTTTTCCTAGTCCAATAAGTCGTGGCATCAAATATAGTCCTACTTCTGGTGTTAGACCCATACGAACGAAGAACTCTCCAACTTGTGCCTGATCCGAGGCAATTCTGATATCACATGCCATAGCCAGGTCCAGGCCCGCTCCGACAGCGTGGCCGTTAACTGCGGCTATCACTGGCTTATTGATATCGAATATCATTCTATAAAGAACTGCCGCACGAGTCATATAGCTCATAAACTCCGAGGGGGATTTCTCCGAAAGTGGGAGTATATCCTTTTGAACGTCGCCACCTGCGCTGAAAGCACGTCCTGCACCCGTGACCACTATAGCTCTGGTGTTGTTATCAGCCTCTACATCGGACATGGCATGTATGAGGTCTTCGATTAGCTCAGGGCTGAGCGCATTCAGTTTATCCGGTCGATTTAAAATGATTTTAGCTACGTTGGTTTCCTTTTCCAGTAGTATTGTCTCCATCCTAGCTCCCTTCTTGCTATTATGTTGAGCCCACATTACATTGTAGTGACTAATGCGTCAAACTATAGGAGGAAGCAGTGGACTATTGGTGGTATGAGAGGGATGTGAGTTTCTATTACTGTAAACTGGTTCTAAGTCTGTATTTAAGGGGTTACTAGGTTCTGATCTTTGTTTCGTTGTGGCGATAGTAGATGATCATGGGGGTAGGTCGGTTTAAGTGATTAGCATAGCATCACCAAAACTATAGAATCGGTACTCGTGATCAATTGCAGCCTGGTAGGCTTTACGTATGAGTTGTTCTCCTGCGAATGCGGAGACTAACATCAACAAAGTGGAACGCGGGAGATGGAAGTTGGTGATCATCGCATCTGTAACGCGGAAGTGGAAGCCAGGTAGAATAAACAGGCTTGCCCAATCACCGAATGGTTTCACTATTTCTGATTCATCGCTATTCAGGGCGGATTGCTCCAACAATCTGACTGTTGTGGTCCCAACGCAGACAATCCTTCTCCCACCTGCCTTCGCCTGGTTGATCGTATGGGCAGTCTGTTGAGAGACTTCACCATATTCCTTGTGGAGGGCGTGTTCATAGGGATCCTCAACTCGGACAGGCCGAAATGTGTCCAGTCCAATGTGAAGAGTGACAAAGGCAATCTCCACGCCATACTCCTGCAATGATTGGAGAAGGTGTGGAGTGAAATGCAATCCTGCTGTTGGTGCTGCTACACTACCCTTTTCCCTGGCATATACTGTTTGGTATCGTTCTGTATTTATCAATGGTGTGTGGATGTAAGGTGGTAAGGGGATTTGTCCTGCTATCTCCAAGGAAGATTCGTTGTGAAATCGGATGTATCGAACACCACCTTCCCCTATTCCTACCACCTCTGCTCTTGATGACTGTCCATTGGTGGTAGATATCTCGATCAGGTCACCCTCTCTTGCTTTTCTGGCTGGTTTAACTAGCGCTTCCCACGTATCGCCAGTTGCACGATGTAGGAGCAGGATTTCGACTGTGCCCCCACTGGCTCTCCTACCCTTCAAGCGAGCAGGGATAACTTTGCTGTCGTTGAGTACTAGAACGTCTCCGGGATGCAGTACCTTTTTGATATCGTAGAAATGGAGATGCTCTATTGTGTGGCAGGCACGAGATACCTGCATCAATCGTGAACATTGCCGGTTTTCAAGGGGGACCTGTGCAATCAGCTCGGGTGGCAATGGGTAATCGAAGTCACTAGTTTTCACGACTAACGATTATAGGCGCTATGTATATGGTGTGTCGAATCTTATAGGTGATATGGGGTTGACACTCAATCCAATACCAGATAGAGTACCAAAAGATCTAGCTAGGAAGAGAGTTTTTTTAAATGTGTCAGTTCTGTAGGGATTATGGTGAGGGAAAGAAGTGGTATCTTCAACCAAAGAATTACAGTGAAGAAAGATACAAAGAAGTTGGTGCCAAGGACAAGATTGTTCATCATGTGGAACACTTTGAGGAGGACATGACGACGGGGCTAGGCTTCTCGGAGAAGCTTCGTCTTACCGATCCGGTCACATTCCAAGAAATGCTCCCCATGATGCAGGAACAACAAAGAAAGATGATGTGGGGACAGATAATACTACTCCAGGAAGCCGAGCAAATTCTGGATATGGCGGTTAAGGTTTTTCGGCTACCTTGTCTGTGTCGCAGTATGCGTTTGGGGCGCTCTGATTGTATGTATGAGTTTGGATTCTTTATGTTTGAGTCTAAAGACAAGCCATACGAAGGTTACCCAGGATATTCAGATCATTCGAGTGTTATAACTAAGGATGAGGCAAAGAAGCTGCTGCGGGAATTCGAGGAAGAGGGAATGATTCACACTGTATGGACATTCTGCACTCCATATATAGTGTCTATATGCAATTGCACAGCTGCTGATTGTGTGCCTGTAAAAATACGTGCTCAATCGGGAATGCCTTCTGTATGTAAGGGGGAGTATGTAGGTAGAATCGACCTGGATAAGTGTACTGGGTGCCGTGAGTGCATAAAAACATGTAATTTTGGATGTATAGCCTACTCTACTACTCTCAAGAAGTGCTACATAGACGAGTACAAATGCACTGGGTGTGGACTTTGTTATTCTAGGTGCCCAGAAAATGCCGTTGTATTGACGGATAGAAATACAATGCCTGAATTGGCTGGGATGTGGTAAAAATGGTTGGTGTAGAGTTTAACGAGAATAAATGTAAGTCTCCTTTAGAGTGCCGCAAATGCCTCGAAGTTTGTGGCCATGGTGTATTGCTAACATATCCAAGGTCTAATCGTAATCACAGTAGAGACGCCAAAGACTGGGTGATACAACCTACCCTTATCAGTCGCTGTGTGGGGTGCTTCCGTTGCCAGGAAGTGTGTCCGTTGAATGCTATAAATATAAGTCCGGGCCTATCTGTTGAAGAATTACCTCCTCCCACACAAGGTTTCTTGAAGCGGTTACGGGAGTTCTGGCGTCAGTTGCGTGTTACGATTAGAACTCTTGTCCAGTAGCTCTTGTGGGGGAATGCTCCATATATTCTGTTGGATTTTGTGGTTGTGAGGATCCCCAAATCACCTTCGGGGATTTGGAAAACTAGATTTTTCCTGCTCTGCTGGAATTGGGTGGTCGTAAGTTCAATCGGTTGGGTCTTGTCTCTGAAGAAGGACGACTATTACTGTAGTGCCCAGGGCTATGGCTAATGCGCATACTATGAACATACTTTGGTAACTGCTGATACCCTTCACAAATCCCATCAATGTTGGACCAAGGGCAAGTCCTGCCTGAAGGCTGGTGTTCATTGCTCCCATCGTCAAGCCTCTTGCCTCTGAGGGAGATACGTCTGCTAGAAGGGCAGTGCCTGGTGTCATTGCTGTACCCATGCCGATTCCAAATAGGATGGATGCTATTGCAATTATCAATAAAGGTGTAAACGAGGCGATCATTGTAATGGCTACCACGCATATAAGGATTCCTAATAGTACGACTGTCTTTCGCCCAATCCTATCTGATAGAGCTCCTGCAGGTACCCGCAACAACGCAGAGCTGATATACATGAGGGTTATTATTATTCCTGCCTCGGCTGTGCTGGAAGAGGCTGCGTTGATATCATCGATATATTGTGGAATGTAGGCGGCAATCGTTCCGGATCCTATAGTGATAGTGCATGGAATGAGTAACGCTGCTATGGCTGTCCTGGTCCGCAGCCATGCCCAAGAGCCACCGGTGGCCGTTTTGGGTGATACAGGTTTTGGCGATACGGATGTCAGACCTACCAGGATTGTAATTAGTGCGATTCCAGATGCAATGCTGCAAAGTAAGAATGCTGTATTGTGGTGAATGAGTCCCCCAATAGCTGGTCCCACTGCCACTCCAGCAAGCGTCGCGGCGCTGAACCATCCGATGTATTCTCCTCTCCTTCCCTCTGGAGCCATATTTACTACGATAGCTGTCATGGCTGGTAGGAACATTGCGAAGGTTAGACCATGGAGCACTCTGACCAAGATTAGCTCTGAGGTGTTGTCTGCTAATGGATAGAAGAGAGGTGCCAATGTGCATAGGATGAGACCTGGGATCATCAGTCTGCGGTGGCCTATCCTATCTGCGAGAATACCGAAGGCGATAAGTGTGATTACTATTGGATAGGAAAATGCCCCAAATACAATACCAGCTTGAGATTCCGAGGCACCGAATGAGTCCATCGCATACGTTCCTATCATAGGGAATAGTACGCTGAAACCTACATGGGTACAGAATCCTGCCAGGCACAGGATGACTAGGATAGACGGCCTTTTCACGAATTTCCTTCTTGATGGTCCCCGTTATGTGCTTGTTGGTTTCCTGGAAGGTATATAGGTATATACATTCTTGCCTTGTGCCTCAGGTCTTGGACCATTGAGTTGTTTCCTCTTGCACTAGCGATGAATAGGCCTTAATTAACCTATTGGTTGTTTCCCCGATTCTTCCAGACGCGATCCTACGTCCAGATATATGGCTGACGGCTTCGATTTCTACTATTGAGTTTGTAATAAATATCTCATCCGCTTTGATTGCTTCGTTTAATCCTATCTTTCGTTCGATTACCTCGATACCAAGGGCTTGACTCAGCTCTAGCACAACGTCTCGGGTTATTCCTGGTAGTATACCGCTATCCCTGTCTGGGGTTATAAGAGATCCTTTGAATACGAAGAAGATGTTGCTGCTATGACTCTCAGCAATGTATCCCTGCTCATTGAGTAGAATTGCTTGGTCTGCTCCCATAGAATTCGCCTCATTTCGGGCGAGGATATTATCCATACCGTTGAGGGATTTTATATGACAAAGTGGGGATTGAGAATTGCGACGGATATTAGAGACTATTGCCTTGGATCCTGTGTGGTTGGTTTGCGAAACAAACCTGCTGGCTGATATAAATGTCGTTGGAGAAGCGCAGCTTGAGATGTTTGGGACTATTGATCCTTCTCCTATGGACACAGTAAGGCGAATACGTGCATTATCTAGGTTGTTAGCTTGAATGGTTTGGTATAGGGCTGCTTCCAATGCGGGAATACTGGATTCTAGGTTGATTCCAATGAGCTCTGCTGAACGTTTAAGACGTTCTAGATGTTGTCTAGCGCGAAAGATGTGTCCAGAGTAGGAACGCATGGTTTCGAATAATCCATAACCATGCAGAAAGCCGTAGTCATAGGGAGACAACCTGGCTTGAGAATATGGTACCAGGGATCCGTTGAGATAAACTACTTCCATCTTCAACCCACTCCATGCCTATAAAGGTGGCTAATTGTGGACATAAATATTAAAGATCGAGTGTTTTTTGTTCTTGATGTCTCGAAGGATAGCCTGAATCTAGGAGTTTTGTTTCTCCAGGTGTTCGAAGAAACAAGTGCGGTTCCCGGTGTGGCACACGGGGCCGACGGGATTAGCCTTGATTAGTATGGTGTCCTTGTCACAGTCTTGCCATAGTTCACATACATTCAGGTAATTACCAGATGTAGCTCCTTTATGCCACAGCTCCTGTCTACTGCGGCTATAGAACCATACATGGCCTGATTCTTGAGTCAAGCGAATGGACTCAGCATTCATGTAACCTAACATAAGAACTTCACCGTTTTGGGCATCCTGAATTATAGCTGGGATCAATCCCTTGTCATCGAACTTCAACATCGTCACTTTCCTCTCATAGCTCTGATAGCATCTCTTAGATCTATATCTTCAGTGTATAGGGCTTTACCTACAATGGCACCTTCTACCCCAATCTTGCTGAGCTTGCGTAGATGGTCTATTGATGAAACCCCACCAGAAGCTATGATGGGGAGATTGGTTTTTCTGACGAGCTCGGCTGTGGCTTCGAAATTCGGTTCGGTGAGGGTGCCATCGCGAGAGATGTCTGTGTATATAAAACGTCGAGCGCCAAGAGCCGCCATATCGCTTACAAAATCAGTGGCGGCAAGGAGGCTTTGCTCCCTCCAACCTCGAGTCGCCACGAATCCATCCTTTGCATCTACTCCAATGACCACTGCTTCTTTATACTTTATAACAATTTCTGTAACTAAATCCCTATTGCTAACAGCTGTGGTACCTAGGATAACTCTTTGCACCCCGATTTGGAGTAGGGTATCTATTGTCTCGGGATCACGGATGCCACCACCTACCTCTATTCGCATCTTTGTTCTTCTTGTTATCTCGCGAATGATGGGGATGTGTTGTGGTTTACCTGTTGCGGCTCCATCGAGGTCGACCAGGTGTAGTAGATTCCCTCCTAGTTCTTCCCAATGTAGCGCCATGCTTATGGGATCCTCCGAGAATACAGTCTCTTGACCATAGTCCCCTTGGTATAGACGAACGCATTTATTGCCTCGCAAATCGATTGCTGGGATAACTTCCATAATTAAATCTCTGTGTTTAGCGAATCCTCTACTCTCCTTGTCGAGCCTCTCTTGTAAGGAGGAGGGGTACACTATTACATGCCCTTGCCTCTTCAATAGTGCAAGTTGGCAGTAGGCACGAAGGAGTTCCTCTAGAATCAACTTGCGATTATACAGTTCCTTGGCGGGAGACACAATTCAATCGAGTTGAGATGAAATGGATTGGTTGTTGTAAAGGGATTGCAGAGGATGTGCGCTGGTAGGTTGTCTATATTCTGTTGATTTTGTAAGCTTTGTGTTTATCCTTCGGCCATCGACTGTGATTATTGTTGTTGGAGAAGTGTATGCATATTCTGGACCTGCTTCAATTGATACTCCGTGAAGTGGTGGATTGATGCATGGATAGCGTATTAGACTGGGGACTAGATGTTGTCCTGTGGTTTCAGGAGCTTAGTCCTACGCTAGACCTACTATTTAAGGCCCTAACTTTTATCGGGGGAGAGGGTTTTTTCTTACTACTATTGCCGTTAGTGTATTGGTGCTTGGATCGGGTTTGTGGCGTGCGGCTAGCTGTCCTGTTTCTTCTATCTGGATACATCAATGTGGTAGCAAAGGCTATAGCAGATCAACCCAGACCTTTTGAGTATGATCATAGAGTTCGACAGCTAGTTGGGGCTCATGGTGGTGGTTTCCCTAGTGGTCATACTCAGAATACAGTTGTCATATGGGGATACTTGGCTTCAGTATTACACAAGAAATGGTTCTGGATTGTTGCCCTATTGCTGATGGTGTTAGTACCCTTATCGCGAGTGTACCTAGGAGTGCACTTTCCATCGGATTTGCTTGGTGGATATTTAATTGGAGCGATGTTTCTCCTTCTTTTTATGATTTTGGAACCCAAGGTGGAAAGCTGGCTTTCCGAAAGGGGAATGAATTGGCAGTTGGGTTTGGCTGTGATAGGTCCACTCGTTTTAATGCTGACTTTTCTCACAGAGCAAGGTATTACTGCAAGTGCAGTACTCATGGGGATGGGGATTGGTTTTGTATTGGAGAGACGTTGGATTGGTTTTACATCCGGTGGTATTTGGCAGAAGCGTGTAATACGTTTCTTATTGGGAATAATGATTCTATTGGTTCTGTGGGAAGGCCTATCTTTAGTTAGTCAGAACTTATTCTTTTGTTTTGTTCGTTGCACAATGATAGGCTTGTGGTGTAGTGTTGGCGCACCATGGATTTTTATGAGACTTAATCTTGTGGACTGTCCAAAGTAAGTAGGGGGATTAATCACCACCTCAAAGGACAAGCATTTTAATATGGTGTGATAGCCAGTGTATGCGCTTGGTGCGTTTAATAAAGTAATTATATGGATGAAAACAGGGAGGTCGAGGGAAGATGATGGCTTTAGATGGTATTAGGGTTCTGGATCTAGCTCGTGTGGCCCCAGGGGCCTATTGCGCAATGATGTTGGGGGATTTGGGTGCGGAGGTGATAAAGGTTGAGGCTCCATATGAGCCAGGCTCTCCACCTCTTGGATCTGGAGTATCCCCTCATCCGAAGAATAACGATGCAGAGAGGATCGCTGCATATCATCCACTCAACCGTAACAAGAAAAGCCTTGCGCTGAATTTGAGAGATGATAAGGGGAAAGCCATTTTTCATGAACTAGTAAAGGGAGCAGATGTGCTTCTGGAGGGATTCAGGCCTGGTGTGGCAAAGAGACTTCGTATAGATTATGAGACGTTGTCTCAAATGAATCCGAGGTTAATTGTTTGTTCAATAAGTGGTTATGGGCAGGATGGTCCCTACCGAGAAATGCCAGGACATGACATAAATTATATATCATTTGGTGGTGCTCTGGGTATGATCGGGGATCAGCAATCACCAACAATTCCCTTGAATTACGTTGCAGACTATGCAGGGGGCTCCCTTCATGCTGCCTTCAGTATTCTGGCTGCGTTGTTAGCTAGAGAGAGGACTGGAAAGGGACAATACGTAGATGTATCTATGACAGATGGAGTTGTCTCAATGTCGGCGCTACTTGGTTTCAATTACTTCTGTCATGGGACAGTTCCCAAGAGGGGCCAAGAAGTGCTTAATGGAGGTGGTACCTATTACAATGTTTATGCCACCAAGGATGATAAATTCATCAGTTTGGGATGCATGGAGGTGCATTTCTGGGAGAATCTATGTAAGGCACTAGGGAGAGAGGACCTTGTACCACACCAACATACTGAGGGGGAGAAGAAGGAAGAGATAAGGGCGTTCTTTCAGAATGCGTTTCGTCAGAAAACTAGGGATGAGTGGTTTGACGAATTGAGGGAAAAGAATATAGCCATTGCAAAGGTATATGATCTAGATGAAGTGTTTAATGACTCGCAAATACTGCATCGACATATGGTAGTGGAGGTAGACCACCCTACTTTTGGAAAAGTGCCACAGGTTGGCATAGCCTCTAAGCTTTCTGATACACCGGGTCAGATTAGGAGTACTGCCCCATTATTAGGACAACACTCGGAAGAAATATTAACTGAGCTGGGTTATGATACGCAGAAGATAGAAGAATTGCGAGTCAATGGCGTAATCCAATAGAAGCGTACGAGTGCAGATACATTGCATGAAGGGATCAAGGACATGTTTTGATGGTAGTTAATATATTGGAATGCATCGCTACATCCAACATCTAATATCCAAGTACGATAAAGGAATGGGGAACATACGACACAGTTAGCTAAATATAAACAGTGGTTCTTATTACAGGAGAGGTGATTATGAGAGTCACCTCTCTTTTTTAATCAAAAACGATTAGGTCCTTAGCTCCGAAGGAGTCTCTTCGTAGCGAGCTTGTTCTCGGACCTGATGATGTTTATCGACTCTTGCTTCATATCCTTCACTCCATTTGTAGTACATTACCTACGTTTAACCGTCCACCCAGTGCGTTATTTCGCTTGCAATGACAGAAAGAGGGTGTAGGGTTATCCCTATGTTATGAGTCGTGGAGCTAAGTGCCTAATCGTTAAACCGAATTTCACCTGTTGCGGGATTGTATAGTAGTGGATGAACGTTACCTAAAATGCTCAATGATACGTTTAAAACTGTAAGTCATAGATACGAAAGAGCAGGCTACCAGGGGTATTGATCGAGCCCTTCAATACTCCTTCGAGGGGAGGATACTCCTCTCGTCGTTTTACATATAATAGTTTGCTAATAATACCAGCAACTTACAAGGAAATAATAATACTCAAAGTGAATTACTAATGTAGACTTATCCATTATCCTAATGTATACTACATTATAGTTATGATTATTACAGTATAATAAATGGTATTCTATTAATGAAATAATTTGATGTGTCTTTGAGGATTGATGGATGGTGGATTAACTGTCTATTTGCATAACTATGGTCGACAATACATTGCATAGTAACTGCCAATAGGTAAAAATGTATTATTTATGATAGCAACGCATAAGTTAAATGATGCCAAGTTAGGGCTTTATATCTCAAAATTGGTAGATGAGTGTAGTTGAGATTCTCTATTAATTGTTGGAGAGTGGTACATATTGTTCTTGATATTTGGTATTATTTATCTTAGTGTAGGTGATGCCTAACATCAAGGTTGTAGTGTAGATGTTACTTTATTTGAGCCTAGGCGTAATACCTTAAACCTACTGATGTTTTCATTGCTGTTCAAGATGAATAGAAGATCAGGTGGATGTAAGATGTTAGTGTCTTGTGTCCGCAGTCGCTGAGTTTCGGACTTCTCGATTTTCTTCGGCGTAACAATGAATTGGTGTGATCTACTGATTGTGTGCAAGATAGAATCAGAGCATCTCTAACCAATTTGAACATATTACAGTTTCTATCTTAGCCGCTTGACGGGTGTTGGTGGATAATAGGGGGACTGCTGAGGTAGCCTCGAATGCAGTAGGTTAGCCTACTCTTTCAATTGACTGCGAGTAATTGTCTATCTCCGAGTGTTCGGTCTCCCCAAAATCGGAGGACCTATTGTATCCACTCTATCTATAAATCTTACCTAGCGGTTGGCTATAGACTACTAATATTTTGTGATGTGGGGTGTTGAGTGTGGGCTAGTTCGTGCTGGTTATAACAATGTGTGGAGGGTATGACTGGATGTTCAGAAAATAGCAGGTATATGGAAAGAAGAAGATCATGGATGTAGACGTAGCAGAATCTGAGGTAAAACCAAATAATAGACCGACAAAGCAATGGATACTATTAGTATTGCGAATTGCTTTGGGTATCATTTTCATCATTTCATCACTGTCAAAACTATCAGATCCTATCGTATTTGTTGATGTAGTAGTGGGTTATGATTTGCTTCCAGAAGGTCTAGCGAGAGCTTATGGATATATATTACCTTGGACTGAGCTTCTTGTAGGCATTATGCTGGTGGCAGGTCTGTTCACCAGGATAGCTGCTAGTGTGAGTGTTGTGCTAGCAGTGAGTTTTATCATAGCTAATATCTACGCTTTGACTCGACCTGATGCAGGGTGTGGTGAGAACTATTGTGGGTGTTTTGGAGAGGCTCTACCCATGAGTAGTACCCAATCCCTGATACTTGATTGGGTGATGCTTGCGATTGCAATACCATTGATAATCTTTCCTCAACAGCTACTGAACATATGGAAATGGATATCTAGTGGTGGTGGAGATGTTGGTTTACGCAGTTCGCTGAAGGCTAGAGGACCGAGATTTGCGGCTGTCTTCTGTGCATGTGCACTCATTGTACCTTTGGTGACCGCTGCGGTTGGACCATATTCCTCTAGTAGTGATGACAACAGCGTCAATGCTAGTTCTACTCAAGAACTTCATATGGCGATTCAGAATGTACTGGATAATGAGAAATCAGTTTGCATTTTCTTCTATAAAGAGGATTGTGAGTTCTGCGAAGCACAGAAACCAATAATTGATGAATTAGAGACGGAATATGGTGATAGGGTAGGATTCTTCCGTGAGGATGGTGAGGGAAGGAAGGTATTAATCGAGGAATTTGAATTAGAGGGCTTGCCTTCGGTAATGCTTATATCTGGTAAGAATGAACAAGATGAATATATAAAAGAGACCTTCTTAGGGTTCACAGAGAAGAGCGTGTTAGAAGAGAGACTGTCTTATATGCTTGAAGATGGTGAGCTAACTGGGGAATCTCATGAAGAAGGAGACTTTTGCTCTTCTGAGGACGCTCCTTGTAAGGTAAATATTATTAAGAAGATCGATGAGGCTCTGGATAGTGGGAAGTTTGCTTTACTTTCATTCCGTAGTAATGATTGTGTTCGTTGTCTAGAACAGGAAGAGGTAGTAACACAAATTGAGGACACATATGGGGATCATCTTGTGGTGATTCCTGTTGATGGGGATGAGGGCAAAGAAGCGGCTGAATACTTTGGGGTTAAGGAGTATCCCACTGTATTGTTGGTATCCAGACTGACTGGGGATCAGCGTAATTATGATCTATATCACGGCTACACTGATCTGGAGGTGCTAGAGAATAGAATACTTGATCTACTGCTTGAGGAGACCGATGTTGATGGGACGATCGACGATGTTCTTGATGAAGGTAGATTGGCAGTAGTTCTATTCCGCAATGTGGAATGTGGTCAATGCGAAGCTCAAGAGGCAGTGATAGCCAATCTGGAGCAGGAATACCCTGATCAGATTACATGCATTTGGGTTGATACAGATGATGATCCTGCGGCGGCAAAGGTGTTCGGTATTGCCGAGTACCCTACGGTATTTATTGTATCTAGACAGGCCGATGGGCAGCATGAGCGTGAGGAATATGAAGGATTTACGGATTGGAATACTCTAAAGGACAGGATTGATACGTTACTGCGAGAGCAGACTGTGGTTGATGAAGAGATTCAAGATGCCTTAGATGATGGTAAACTCGCACTGTTATCATTCTATACAGATGGGTGTACTGATTGTGGAGATCAAGAAGGTGTGTTGGATGGCTTGGAGGATGAATATCCTGTTGAAATAGTGTGTGTGCGTGTGGATGGTTATGAGGATACTGCTGCAGTCTCTACCTTTGGTGTAGAGCAATACCCCACGACGTTCTTGATATGGGAAAAGGGTGATGGCAGCCATGGATCTGAGCGGTTTGAAGGATTTGTCGATAGGAATACTCTGAAGGGTAAGATCGATAGCCTTCTGTATGATATTCATGATAGGATCGAAGCAAGTATAGCTGCTGGCAAACTTGTTCTTGTATTGTTCCGTAGCAACGAATGTGACTGGTGTGTCGAACAGGAAGCAGTAGTGGACGAGTTGGAGCAGGAGTACTCGGGCGACATTGATTGTATTCGTGTTGACGGTGATTTGGACCAGGCCGCGGTAGATGAGTTTGGCGTTGAAGATTATCCTTCGGTGTTTCTGATATATGGCAATAGTCCTCAGGGCTCTTATAAGTTAGAGAGCTTCCTTGGTCAATATACCAATAAGGAGACGTTGGAAAACAGGATTGTTGCCCTGTTGTTGGAAGACACGATTGTTATCAATCGATCAATGGCTATTGGCAAACCGGTGTTTATATACTTCTATTATCTCAGTTGTCCGGCCTGTGAAAATCAGAAACCTATTATAAATGATTTGGAGTTGGAATATTCTGATAGGATTACATTTATTCGTATAGACTTGGCGGTAGAGGGACAGACCAAATTAGACTTTGATGCAGTTCCTCCTACTATGATATTGATCTCTGGAAGGTATGCTCATGGATGGTACGAGTATGAGAAGTTCATTGGTCCAACGGAAAAATATATACTGCAACAAGCTATAGAATCTTTACTATAAGGGCGGGAACAATTCCTGTAACTATAAACTGCTGAATATTACTGTTAATATCATCCAGTGGACATCACCCTAATGTCCACTGGATATCTGTTGAATCTTGACCAGAACTGTATTTTCATCTTTGTCAGTCATAATCATCTCCGTAATTTCCTGATTTACTATTCTGCATAATAAAGTTACAATAACATTATATAGTGAGATTGTATACGTTTGTGTGGTATTGATGTGATCCAGCGGTACCGGCTATCCTCAGTAGAATTTGATATGTATTTGATTTATAGAGGCCTTGACCAAATGGCAATTGAGGACAATCAGTGATGTTGTCGTATTTGTCTGAGCAGGAGGTAGGGCAATGGATGATGACAATAGGCAGTTAACACAGGCGGAGATCGATGCGTTGATTGCTAATTTTGATTCTGGAATGATGCCTGATGATGTAGCGGAGGTGTCTAGTCCACCACCTACACCACCATTACCTACACAGGGAAAGAATGACAAGCCTAGGAAATGTGGGCGTGTCTCGAATCGCGGTTGAAACGGAGATGTTGATATTTGATGGCCCTTTAGTACCAGTTAGAATCGCATTGCTAATTTGATTGGTAGTTATAAGAGCTATTTAGATAGATTGATCGTCATTTGGAGGAGGAAAATTAGCGAAAAGATATGCCCTTTAAGGGCATATCTTTTCTTTCTGTAATTTCTTGACATGAAATGTGGTTTAGGGTAACTAACATTGCTATCTCAGTGTTGAGATTGGATTTATCTTGTAGATAACAACGTAGTCTATAAGTTGATATTAGAGTACTTTCTCCAAGGCCTTGCCACTTGCTTGTTTGCCAATACGTCGAGCGATCTATTGATGTATTGCCTAGTCTCCGAAGGCATTATGATATCGTCGATATACCCTCGCTCTGCACCACAATAAGGATTCTCATACAATTCTTGGTACTCAGCTATCCTCTTTTGTTGCATTTCATCAGGATTATCTGCGTTCTTGATTTCCTTGGCAAAGATGACGCTGGCAGCAGTCGCAGCCCCCACAATACTAACCTTCGCTATTGGCCAGGCATAAACAAAATCAGCTCCAGTATCTTTTGAGCACATGCCAAGGTAGGCACCAGCGAAGGATTTGCGGACGATGATCGTGATCTTTGGCACAGTTGCATCAATGTATGCGTATAGAGTTTTTGCGCCATGCCGAAGTATCCCTCTCCACTCCTCTTTTGATCCAATCCAGTAGCCTGGCGTATCATGGAAGTTCACTAGTGGAATGTTGAATAGATCGCAAAACCTTACGAATCGAGCGATCTTATCTGCTGCATCGCAATCGATACCCCCTGCGGCCCACATCGGTTGGTTTGCTACTATTCCTACTGGTCTTCCATCAAACCGTGCGAAACCTGTGATCACATTTCTTGCGTGACTGCCCATGGTCTCGAGGAATGATCCTCGGTCTATAATCTTCTCTATAACCAGATGCATATCGTATGACTGTGATGGTTCTTCGGGCACCATCGTGTTCAAGTCTATATCTTGTCTTTCCGGGTCGTCATCGGTCACTGTAAGCGGAGGATCTTCCTGATTGTTAGGGGGTAAATAGCTCAGTAGCTCTTTTGCTTTGTCAAGGCATTCCTTATCATCTTTGACTACAATGTGGGTTTGGCCGGATTTTACCGCGTGAGCATTTGTACCGCACAGAGTGGCTAGGTCTATTTCCTCTCCGGTTTGAGTCTTGACAAAGGCTGGTCCTGCAATACCCATGAAGCCCGTATTCTTACATTGAATAATGAAATCCTGCATTATAGGGTGATAGGCTTGTCCCCCTAAGCAAGGACCCATGAGCAGTGCTATTTGAGGTATAATGCCGGAAGCAAGGATTTGTGATCGGAAAAGCCATGCATAGCTTTCAAGGGTGTCCATTCCTTCCTGCAGACGAGCTCCCCCTGAATCATTCATCCCGACGAAGGGCACTCCCATGTCCTTGGCAAAGTCAATGGCCTGTGAGAATTTCTTCCCATGATACTCGCCGAATGTTCCTGCCATTGAGGTGTAGTCTTCGGCACCAACAACGACCATTCTTCCATTCACTTTGCCAAATCCTGTAATAACTCCTTCTGCAGGGATGTTTCTCTTATCCATACCGAATTCAGTTGTCCTGTTCTTGACAAACAGCCCGATTTCGGTAAAGGTGCCGGGATCTAAAAAGTAATCCACCCGTTCTCTAGCCGTCCATTTCCCACTCTTTTTTTGAGCTTCGACAGCCTTAGCTCCTCCCATCTGCTTTATGTTCTCGCGTTTCTCCTGGTATTTAGCATATACATCCATGAAGTCTCTCTCCTATTTTGTGTGTGACATCCAAACTGACTGTCTCGATGATAAAGGTGGTATCTTTTCTTAGGGAAAGATGGTTGAGCGAAAATATGCTGGATAGATTACAGGTTAGCCATCAGCTAACCTCACTAATGAGCTTCATAGCGGGCCATTGTAAAAGCTAAATCGGCGAGGCGATTTAAATACTCTTGGATGTGCTCGTTCTGTAGATTACCAATGTTTTTAAGCTCGGCAACCCGCCGCTCGGCTCTTCTGATGATTGTTCGGGCGACATCAATTGCCGCTGAACTTGTATTATCTCCCGGAATAATGAACTCTCGGGGCATCTCAAGTTCTTGCTCGAAGTCATCTATTAGTTTCTCTAAGTTACTAACTCTGGCTTCGTTGATGGTAGGGTATTTCTTTGTGAATTCTGTGTAATGATCATGTGGTGTGGCCAATTCTGCACCCAAAATGAATAATTCCTTTTGGATCATAAGTAACGTGTCTTGAATCTTCTGCTTGGTTGAAAGCGTTCTGGCTAATCCCAGAGCTGATACAGCTTCATCGACTGTGCCATAAGCCTCGCATCGTAAATCGGCCTTGGATACCCTTCCTCCATAGAGGAGACTAGTCTCGCCATGGTCACCTTTCTTATTAAAGGTCTTCATTTTATCTCTCTTCTTTATCGACGTCTATTGCAGCATGTAAGTGACCACATCTCTCAACTGGTACATACTGTGCTGAGAGATATCCATGTTCTCTAAGGTTTTGAGCGCCTGTGTGCAATATCGCGATCTGTATTCCTCAGTGAACTTCTTTGCCCCGACTGTATCTAGAACACGGAGTACTTGATTTGCATCATCTGTAGAAACCTCAGCATGGCTATAGAGACTGACGAGCTTTTCTTTGTCGGCGCCATGGGCATTTTGTAGTGTGTAGACAATCGGAAGGGTTTTCTTTCGCTCTCTGATATCGGTATAGGTGGATTTTCCTGTGTTCTCCTCATCTCCCCAGATTCCCAATACATCATCGTGAATCTGGAACGCCATTCCAATTTCCCTTCCGAAGCAGGCGAATTTGGAGATGAGATCTTGGTTGTCTGTTCCTGTTAATGCACCGAGAAATAGGGAACAACTAAACAATTGCGCTGTCTTTCTGTCTATCATACTGAGGTAGTTATCTATGTCTATATCTAGAGAGTTCTCAAAACTCATATCTAGATACTGTCCTTCACACAACTTGAGACATGTTTCTCCTAGGGCATGTGAAGCTGTGACTACCTTTTGGGATGACACACCGTGTTGTTGGAGTCGGAGTAGTTCAAGTTGAGCTGCTGCCCACATACCGTCTCCTGCATTGATACCATGAGCGATACCCCATATGCTCCAGACTGTGGGGCGATGTCGCCGTTGCACGCTATTGTCCTGGATATCGTCATGAATTAGTGTGAAATTATGCACTAATTCTAGTGCAGCAGCAGCCGGTAACGCCGAATGCCAATCTCCACCAGTTGCTTCACAGGCGGCAAGGCATAGAACAGAACGAAGGTGTTTCCCTCCATGCACCTGGCATGGTTCTCCATGCTCATCCTCCCACCCCAGATGATATCGCATCATCGCATGAAGGGGGAAGGCTTCTGTGCTAATGGCTGTTCCTAGTTCTCTTTCAAGTTCGGAGCGGTAGCGGTTGAAGACGGACGGTAGAGACATTTTCTCCTCGAGGTACTACTGTCTAGCCCCCCCGAACATTGAGGTGGCAATTTAAACTCGGGGAAGAGCACGCGAACTTGTCCAATTATCCCAGCGACGTCGAGCCAGTACTTGGAACGGAGGAATTCCTGGGAACCATGTTCTATGAATTCATCTGGTATTCCACAGCATCTTACTTGTGCATCAGTAAGCCCTTCGCTTTGTAGCAGTTGCAGTACAGCACTGCCAAATCCGCCGAGAAGAGAGCCTTCTTCTATGGTAAGGGCTCGTCGGGTTTTCTTGATCGTAGATAGGATAAGCTCTTTATCCAGTGGCTTTGCAAACTGTGCGTCAATCACTGCACAGTGGATACCCATCTTGTTCAGCTCATCTGCCGCTGCGCAAGCTGAGGAAACCGTGGACCCGATGGCTATTAAGGTTATGTCGTTTCCGGATCGGAGTAGCTCTCCTTTTCCAATCGGAATATCTTCTATTTGGTCCGTTGGAATCATGCCGGTTCCGCTGCCTCGTGGATAGCGTATCGCTACAGGGCAGTTTGCCTTTGTTGCTGTGTGTAGCATTTTTTGTAATTGGCCTAGATCTCTAGGGGCACATATAACCAGATGAGGTATGCAACCAAGGTATGATAGGTCAAAGCAGCCTTGATGAGTTTTTCCATCATCTCCTACAATACCGCTTCGATCGATGGCGAAGACAACGGGTAGATTTTGAATACAAACATCATGAAGTATTTGGTCGAAGGCTCGCTGAAGGAAAGTAGAGTAAATGGCAACGACGGGGATGAATCCTTG
>JAXHVC010000035.1:0-28988 GCA_034189315.1 Chloroflexota bacterium
ACACCTCCGAATTCTTGTCTGCATTCATAGCAGACATTAACTACAGAGAATTCACGCCTATGCAGAAGAGAGATAGAGGGTTAGAAATCGAGTAAACACTGCTAGGGCTTTCTTGTCCGAGGTGTCCAATGGATTCCAAGAAAGGGGAATCAGCAGTCAGCAGTGCAGATTAAATCCAACGTGAAATGGTTATGCTTCCAACGTTAAGTTATAAAACCAGAACCAAAATGGGTATACGAGGTAGCAGTAATCGGGGATGAATAGACCAAGATCAATGGTTCCCTACAAAGATGATTATGAGCGTGTTGCAGCAGTTCCCTATTCACACTATGGTCAATACTCACTAACTTTCAAGTATACACCACCCTATACCTTGGTAAGTGGAATCTCAAGAAACAGCTGTAGTACTCCTATGACATAATAACATGGTAATGGCAATCTCTCAATCCCAAACAGTTCACATCATAAACAAATACTTTTCCAGCAACGCTGGACTATTCCAAACAAAGGGGAACAACAGCATTCATAACTCACATCGTATGCTGTTTCTCTGTATTGCTATGTATATAACTAGCAAACCCCATGCACAGCCATCATCACTATTTCATGGTTTGTACTTAAATATGAATTAAAGCCTGGTATTTGTATTCGATGTGAATGATTCCTCTATTGATCCATCGTGCATCCATTCAATACGCTAAATCACAAAGTAACCATCCTTATACCAAATCCAACTCACCAGCTGGTAGCTCACCTTCCAGCAAGTCAGAGCTATTCTTCAGGCAATTTCACAATACTCAACCAGAAGCTTTCGATACCGGATACCACCTTCATAAACTCATCCAGTTCCACAGGCTTTGGTATATAGCAATTCGCATGAAGATCGTAGACCCTCATGACATCAGTCTCACTTCGTGAAGTAGTTAGAACTACCACGGGAATACGTCTGAGTGCAGCATCCTCCTTAATCTCAGCCAGCACTTCACGCCCATCTTTGCGAGGTAAATTCAAATCCAGCAGGATAATATCTGGACGAACAGCGCTTTCGTATTTCCCATTTCGTCGCAGAAAATCCAATGCGTCTACACCATCTTTGGCTACATGTAAGTTATTCTTCACCCCACCTTCTTTGAAAGCCTCTTGTGTCAGTCGTACATCACCCGGATTATCCTCAACCAGTAGGATCTCAACAGGCCTACTTTTACCGTTCCCAACCATTACGACTCAGCTCCTTTCACCGGGATTGAGAAATAGAACACAGAGCCCTTACCCACATCAGATTCCACCCAAATCTGTCCACCATGTCTCTCTACTATCCTTTTGCATATTGCCAAACCAATGCCAGTACCACCATATTCACTTTTTCCATGCAAGCGTTGAAATATGACGAAGATCCGCTTCGCGTAATCTAATTCAATTCCTATACCATTATCGCGGACAGAAAATACCCATTCATCATTATCACTAACTGCTGAAACATGAATGTAAGGTGTTTCCCCGCTACGAAACTTGATGGCGTTGGAAATCAAGTTCTGAAACAGCTGACCTAGTTGTATAGAATCGGCCATCACGATCGGCAATGGATCATGGGTTACAACAGCCCCGGATTCTTCAATGGCTATCTGTAGGTTGGTGAGAGTCTGGTACAAGACAGTTTCGCAATCAGCGGATTGAAATGGTTCACCACGTGTACCCACTCTAGAATAGGCAAGCAGATCAGTAATCATCCTCTGCATACGATTAGCACCGTCCACCGCATATCCAATAAAATCATCGGCATCTGCATCAAGCTTGCCTTGATAGCGCTTCGCCAATAGTTGTACATAGCTACCTATCATGCGCAATGGTTCCTGAAGATCATGTGAAGCAACATAGGCAAATTGTTCCAATTCCTCATTACTACGTTCTAAAGCTTCTGTCCTCTTGCGCAGCTCTTCCTCAGCTCGCTTACGATCTGTGATGTCCTGGGCAATCCCCAAACCACGTATCCTTTCCTGTTTATCAGCCACAAGGATGCCAAATGTATCGATCCATATGATCTCCCCCGACTTGGTAACCAGGCGCACTTCCATAGTATCGTCCATAGAATATATGGCTCCCATTGCCCGTTCCAAATCATCCGGATGGACTATATCATGGAAATATACGGTCCCAAGATCATCGTGTGTATACCCAAGCCGCGCAATTGCAGCATCGTTAGCTTCAACAAGACATCCCCATTCATCATGAACATAGATTATCTGAAGTGGATTTGTAAATATGGCTTCATATCGTCGTACAGCTTCCTCATGTATCGACTGCTCCCTCTTGCGTTCCGTTATGTCACGCGTTACTCCCACAATACCAGAAAGATTACTCTCATCATTGTATAGGAGATTCAATGTGGTCTCAGTCCATATTGTCGAACCGCCTTTGCAGTAGCACTCCAGCTCTAGCGTTATTGGACTAGGAATATCATCCTGACTAGAATCCGCCGAATTTAGTTGACTAGAAAGCATACTCCTCATAATCTCAAGAGAGGATGGCAATAACACCTGGTCTAACGAATAAGTCATCATCTCACTAGAATCGTACCCTAGCAGGCGATTGGCAGATGGACTAACATATGTGTACCTAAGGTCCGTATCGATAGTCCAAATCAGATCCGATGTATTCTCGGCTAATAAACGATACATTGCTTCACTCTGGCTAATCCGCTCTTCGGCACATTTACGATCGGTTATATCACGTGCAATACCCAAGAATTGGTACCTGCTCTTATAACGTCTCAACGGAACGCTAAAATTCTCCACCCAAATCTCTTCCCCAGACCTACTCCTCAGACGAAGCTCAACAGGACGTTGGGGTCTCCCCCTACCGATTGTCTGTATTAGGGACTTCACTGACATCGAAATATCATCCGGATGAATGATGTCTTGAATATACACGTCTCCAATCGCATCGCGGGTATATCCAAAGCGTTGAAGCGCATAATCATTGGCATCTATAAAGCACCCCGTATCATCACAAACATATACCATCTGTAACGGATTGTTAAAGATTGCATGGTATCGGCTTTCCGCCTCTCTGTGCACCTCCTCCATAGCCTTGCATCCAGCAATGTCTCGGCCTAGTCCAGTCTGACCAATAACGTTGTCCTCACCATCTTGAAGCATTGACGTGTTCCACCGATACGCTATTGGGCTACCATCATTTCGGATTAGACGCGCCTCAGCTTCTGTTTCTTGACATGTCTCTATACCCTCCTCAAAAGCCATCCGAACCCCTGTTCTATCTTCCTCTGCAAACAGTTGATCAAGGGGCTTTTTCATCAGCTGCCGACTAGAAAGGCCGGTAACAGCCTCCATACTTCTACTCCACGCAATCAGATTACCTTCACAGTCAACCATATACATTACGGTATCTGGTAAATGTTTGAGATCCACAACCGTATTATATATTCCCTCTTGTCTACATTTCTGTCCATCACCATCCCCTACCGAAGCCCGAAGGCGGTCCCAATGAATACTAGACTGCATCTCATCGCCTTCAGTGACCTTTGACACTGTTATAATTAGTTCAGCCATCTGTTTTCGTAGGTCTTCTAGTTCCTCTATAAGCTGAGCCTTCGTCTTACGTTTATCGTTCATACGTTTGCCTCCTAGAGGACAAATCCGATGGATAATTTACGACTAACCACAAAACATTACCTATTTGGTAATTATCCCCCCAGGGGAGGATAATGATAGATATTGTTTGTCGGGCAAAACCCGCCTGTCATAGCGAGCAGAGCGAAGCAATCTCGCGTGTTTCTTCATGGAGCTTTTCTAAGATTTCTTCGTCGCTGGAGTTCCTCATAATCAAAAGCAATTTCGTTTTTGCACAGCATCATGCGGATGGAGCTAAGTGCATAATCGTTTAATAAGCTTAAACCGCCAAACAGATATCATCATTAACCTATATGATATGAAGCTTTCAACCATTTTTTTTCATATCTTTTATTTGTCTTACTTATAATACAATTATAGTGTTATTTTAACACTATACTGCATATCAACACCACCTACCGCTCTATCACCTTTTCAATATTATCTCCGTATTACAGTCCAGTACTTATAGTCTTAACAATGCAAAAACATTTAGTCGATATAACCATAACCATCTACCAGTCATAGCTGCGAGCAGACTGCATGCAGTGACAACTTAGTCTGTTTGCTTTGATGATCCTAGGTAAGGAATGTAGGCTCGGTAGACATTAGTGTTGTAGCAATGAGAAGAGGTGTAAGAAGGTATAAAATATCCCCACACGGTTAAATCGATTGGAATATATGAGGGTGGCTACGAATTAATCCGGACTGCTGTGATCGAACAATAAGGTACCAGCCCTAGCTTATCCAAGCCAAAGAACCTTACCTGCAAACGAGCAAGTCCTAGCTCTGCAAAGTAGGAAGTATAGTCATATACAGGATGGAGAGGTTCTAATCTTAAGATCCAATAAAAACCAATTGCCAGCCAGTAGTATACATAGTGAATAATCCGAAGTGGCGATAATCCCTCTTTAACAGGAGCAAAATCAGCTATCATGAGCTTGCCACCAGGCTTCAGCAGCGATACAAGATGCGCCAGGACTTCTTTCATTGCCAACTCATCAAAGATGTTTAGAAAGAAATTGGCTATTACAACATCATATGAACCAGTACGATTATAGGTCATTACGTCACAGCAAATGAACTCAGCCGCGAGATGGGCAGAATCAAACTTCCGACGAGTACGGGCTATCATTTCTGGAGAAAGGTCTATGCAAGTTATGTCACTACCATGTTGCGCTGCAATAACAGCATCTTCCCCTGCTCCCATACCAACATAGAGCACCTTATCTCCGGGGCGTAATTCATTAACCTGAGAAACCTTCGCCTGACGAATCCTCCCTGCTGAGTATAAACAAGATAGATGCTCATAGAACCACGCAACCGATCCATAGTCCCTTTTATTAGTACCCTTACTGCTCATAGATAGCACCTCGTCGAAGATTCAAGATTCTCCCGCGTTTTCATCCAATAGACTGTTCAGGCCTGTTATAAAAATCGTTTAAACAATCATTATCGTGGAGTTTCAACATAATCATGATTGTTTCTACTAGCTGTCAGCTAGCACTAGACATTACAAGTTCAGACGCATTTTGCAGTTCTGATATTGGTGCCAAACCCATCTTATCTACCAACATTCTCACAACTCTCACAACTTGATCAAGTTCTTCATCCGTATGAGTAGACATATAGCTAGTACGAATTAACGATTTCCCGGGTGGTACTGCCGGACTAAGTACTGCATTGGTGTATATACCATGATCAAGAAGCCTTCGCCAAAACATCAGAGTGGGCAAATCTTCTTCTATCACCAGTGGTATGATGTGAGACTGGCTTGACCCAATATTCAGCCCCATCTGACGGTATTCACTTCTCATCCTAGCCGAGATATCCCAGAGTCGAGTGCGTCTCCATGGTTCGGATTCAATGATATCCAACGCTGCGAGGGCACTCGCTATCGCAGAAGGAGGAGCGCTTACGGTGAATATAAGAGGACGTGCATGATGCCTAATATAATTAATGACCGGTTCTGGACCTGCTACAAAGCCCCCAATGGCCCCTACAGCTTTGCTCAAACTACCCATAATCAGATCAACATCATCCTCAACACCAAAGTGTTCAGCTGTACCACGGCCATTATTCCCAAGAGTTCCGATGCCATGTGCGTCATCTACCATCAAGCGGCATCCATATTTCTTTTTCAATCTCACAATCTCTGGTAGATTGGCCAGGTCCCCACCCATGCTAAAGACACCATCTACGATAATTAAAGCCTTCGACGGTTTTGACAAAGAAGATAAGATTCTTTCCAGATCATTCATATCATTATGGTCAAACTTCATCGTCTTACCAAACGAAAGCCTGCAGCCATCGATAATGCTCGCATGATCTAAACGATCAATCACAACTACATCATCTTTACCTATGATGCTAGCTATAATAGCTTGGTTGGCATCAAATCCTGTGGAGAACAATTGACAAGCAGGTCTGCGAAGGAACCGAGCCAGACGTAATTCCAGCTGCTCATGAACATCAAGTGTACCATTCAACAACCTCGAACCACTGGAACCAGTTCCATATTGCTCAATAGCTTGTATAGCAGCTTCTTTGACACGAGGGTCCTGAGCCAATCCAAGATAGTTGAGAGAACCGATCATTATATTCTTTACATTGTTAATGATTGCTTCATGATCACCACCAGATTGCATTACCTGGTAGTATGGATACCATCCATTAGCCTTGGCCAACTCAACACGTTTATAGTCGATACACTTCTGAAAAACATCCATCGGATCCTCCCATCACCAACCACATGATGTGCATACTCCCTGTTGCACCTGAAAGAATAGTAGTTGTTAATTGTATTGCAGTGTCATTCACTCCCTATTTACCATCTAAATAGACATTTAACATCTATTCGCATTCTACCGTACATTCGGTAATTGGTGCGTAAATAAGGTAAAAGGATTAATGGAGAAACGGTGAATATTTGATGAAAGTAATAGTTAGGACAGGGTAAATAACAGGTAACGTTTAATGCGTTGCCGGTTATATTTATGTAAAAATGTATACTAGAATAAATTTACTAAAAGATTGGATTGATATTGATTATCCAAGTTGACTAAACAGTGTATCAATAATGATGTACTTTCGGAGGCCCATGAACAACTTCCGATGCACATACATCGATTCACAATAAAGGGGGAGTGGTATGGAACCAAGTCAACCACAGCTTTTATAGTAAGTCGTCACACTGTATACCATGGGCAATACACATTCCACCACTCCCTGCATGGTGTTTTGAGTAAGTATCCAACCCTACTCGATACTAATTAAACGATCAGGCCTTTAGCTACCCTATGATTGAATTCACAACCTATGATAATTCCATTGGATAATCATTCCACACACCATTTATCTTGGGTAGATGGGAGCCCTCGCCCCCATCTAGACTGAAGCGAGGACTTCAGTCTACCCACAGATAAACTACTGCTTACTGTCTTTTTAATTCCATGAAAGAAAAGGCTTTTCTGGGCTGTATAGCTAATAGTCCATGTTAATATTTCCTAAACATCACTTTTTAGGGAAACCTTAGGACTCAATCGTTGAACTGGTAAACTCATCGTACGCACTAGGAATTTGGAATGCTGTTCTCTTCTTGAGGCCACTCACGACCAGGTAGGGGAACCTTTAGTGGTACGGGATGCTCATCTTTCCAAAAACGCCGGGTAATGGGATGTCTCTTCTCACGTAAGAATATCTCCAACTCACCAGGATCAATGCAATCATCCTCAGTTGCAATCTTATCATAGACTTCCTCTGGAATGGCATCAGCAAGCTCGGTTTTCATATCCTTCTGCATCCACACAATTCTATCCCAACCACCATCACCTATAACGAATTTAGGTGATTTGACAGATCTATAGGATATACCCTTGAATCCATGGTTTTGTACTCCACCACTCATAATCCCCGCGATCTTGGAAAAAGACATGCCAATTGGAGTATTGGTACTAGCATTACGTCTAGCGGCAACACCCAAACCATCAACTTGGGGTATATAGAACACCGCTGCTTCAAAACATCCACAGTTGGTTGTGGGATACTTTATGGCACTATGGAGATTAAACCTCTTTACCTTATGATCCGACTTCTCCCAAGCCACCTCATCCACACCCGAGTAGCGTCCAGCAATAGGATCTAGGACCTCACCCTTTGGACAAGAGAAGACATATCCGAACGGATCAGTATCGTAAATTGCTTTGCACGTATAGAAGCTTAGCACACCACAATAAGGAACAACGGCAGGGGTTATCAAACAAGCATGATTTGGAGCAATCATCTTGCACAATGTACATCCATAGAACAATTCGACATCCTCGTCAGCAACAGCACCATGTTTAGCTTGCAGAGCATCCCATTTGGGCTTGAGCTCCTCAATCAGCTCTTCGATTTTCTGTATTCCTCCAACCTCTGGACTACCAATAATCAACTTTATCTCAACCTTCTCAACCAGGGGACACTCTGTCATAGCATTAGCTCGTATGATTTGACATATCTTCCTAAAACTCAATCTCGGCGCAACAGCTTTACTAATCCTCAACCAAACGGTGTCTGGGCTACCAATCCAACCGCAACCCTCTGTTTGTATCCATCCTGTGGCAATACTACGAGCAGCAAACTCAGTGTGATCCTCATTCAGCAAAGGCCCCCAAAGCTTCAAATGCTGCACAAAAGGAAGAGATGTCTCCGGTGCAAGATCATTTAGTTCAGGACCTATGATTTCCACCTTTCCATCAACCACATCATCCGGATTTTCCACCACTTCACTGTACACAAAGCTCTTGTACGAATGTTTTGGTCCTCCCAATTCACAATGCCATTGCCCTTTACGAATCTCCCCCAAGAACCTTGGACCAAATCCGATATCACCAGTGCCCTCCCACAGAGCATCTATATCTGTATCTAATTGATCGACCTTCCCTGGAGGCAGCTCCGTTTTGTACCAAGACATTGATTCGACAACCATATTAGTAGACCTCCTCGTTATGCTCTATCCCTAATCTAATCCCGACATTACATTGGACCAATAACCACCAGACAAACCCCTGTTTAAACCAATCCTATGGAACGTCAAACAATTGACTATAGAATTTTATTATAGATTTATTAGATTTATCAAATAGAAAATACTAATATACCATGCGCTACTCAATACGATAGGATAATCGCACAAAACATACTATTGTAGTACAAACAAGCTGAGGTAGATACGAAAGTGGACGAGAATTTCAAGATGAACAGATGATGATAAGAGAAAGTGGTTGTTTATGATATAGCAAATGGCCCTATACGCAAGTAAACAAAATACAAGAAGGTGAATTCTATCAACACAGCATGTGTAACAATCGGAGTATAGAAATCCACAATATCAAGAAAAAGGTGATAGATACAGATGATGTATCTATCACCTTATGAACACATCAAAGATATCTATGGCTCCCCTTGAGAGCTAGTAATGCCCCTTGCTGAGTACAACAACTTGTTTATTAGCACGCCGAACCATCAAGGACAACGCCACTATCTAGTTCTATTGCATAGCTAGGGGAAAAGCCAAAATACACCGGTGGCCAGTAACATACCCATACCTTGCCAATGATGTCCTCGCGGGGAATCGTGCCCCAATAGCGAGAATCACTGCTATTAGGTCTATTGTCTCCTAGTACGAAGTACTCATCCTCCGGAACAACTTGATGAAACACCCCGGTTGTAGTGGGTATATAATCTGGTTCGTGCACCAACTCATTATTAATATAGACGTGCCCATCGGCCACCTCCACCTCCTCTCCTGGCATACCAACAACCCTTTTAATATAGGGAGCAGAAGAGTTTTCTGGACGTTGCAGTATTACCACATCCCCCCGTTGTGGAGAACCAAATCGATACGTCAATTTATTGACCAACATGTATTGGCCATCATGAAAGCTGGTCTCCATACTATCACCGTCTATTCTATAGCTCTGCACCACCACCTGAAATCCAAAGAATATCAGAAGTACAATTAACAGTGTTACTACTATTTCTATAATATATCCCTTCATCACAATTACCTATTTTATCACATCTCACCGATTCGCCACAGCAACTCCAAGCAGGGCATTGAAATACCTATACTATATTACTATTGATTACTATTGTTAACCGTTTACTCCAGTATCATTATAAGGGAGGGAACGCTAGATGATCACCCCTCTCCAAGATAGCTCATATCCCATATGAATGTTCGCAATCCAAGTAGGTAATTGCCATCGACATTGCGAGCACGGGACCCGTGAGGAACACGGGTTATTAGCGAAAGAAACCTCCAGTTTCTTAGGAGGGAAAACAACCGAACGTGATGTCCTATAGTTCCAAGACCAAGTTGGGCAGTATTAATTCATTCAGATTTTTACAGGTTATCTCTACACTCTAATTACTCCTAAATAGTTACTACGTTAGCTCCTGCAACCTATACCCACATAATACAAGCACCTTATCTAACAATCATTACACGCCTCCACTACATACCACGTGCCAATATGTGTCAATCCCAGAAACCATGCTTCATTAACCGTGACGTGGACTAACTTTCCATATGTTCACCTTAGTTTCATCTTTCATCCGCATTACGTCTCCCTTTATTTACCAACATGTTCATGTTTCCACTGTAAAGTAAACGAAGTAGAAAGGACGGGTAAACAAAGGTAAATGGATATCACTGAAAGAGACATATCTAAATCAAGGTATCAGTATCACAAGAACATCCATCCCATAGAAAATCCCGATGACTACGCTCATTCAATAATACCTAAACAGGATAAATCATCCTCAAACCCAAAATCCTTACCATACGCAGATGCTCATGAAACTCAAGCTCAAAATCCCACTTCAACATTAGAAAGTTCTTTATCACGAGATACATCAAACTGTCAGTTGATCCCCCTACAACATCAGCTTATCACTCGTTGCCCTGGGTCCACCCGAACAATCGGGAACGACCGGTCGATCAGGTCCAATCAAACAGTACTCCCTAATTCAAAGCAAGTAACGGCCACTTATCCCAGACCCTTCGACTACACTCAAGACAGGCCCTTCGACAGACTCAGAATCGGCTTGTCAGTCAAAGTCAAACCAAATCAGTGCGACCGAACTTTCAATACAGCTCGGCCTGAGCCTGTCGGAGGGAGCTTGTCAAAGATACACATGGCCGTCTCCCGTTTGATCGGATTTCGCCATAGCGCAGGCAATGAGTCATATACGGACAGTGGAAGAATCAAGATCTCTGTCCGAATCGAAAGATATAAGGAGGACATATAAATAAATGAAGAAACTCGGACTTCTCAGCATGGTATTAGTTCTCTGTCTGGCAGTAGTCGGAGCTGGCTATGCCAAATGGACAGATAGTGTACACGTAGATGGCGTTGTCAACACAGGTAGTGTACAGATTGGCATCAGGGATGCCGGTGTAAATGATTATGGCCCACATTACCTCGAGGGCGGCGAATTATTCCCCCAAGATCCCAGGCAGGGAACTGCAGATCCTAATGTTGCCCCAGGCAATAACAGCGAAGGTAAGAACGTGGCTTCTATTTGGAGCTTCAATCCCGATCCCCAGTGCGATGATGTAGAGTCTTTCCTACATCCAGTTGGCGATACCAAAGTTGAATTCTATAACAAGACACGAGTAGAGATCAGGAATGCATATCCCTGGTACGCCCCAACTGAATATCTACAAATCGCATGCCATGGCACAGTCCCCGTAAAGATACAGACTGTCGAATTCAATGTTCAAGGCGCTCTAGCTGATTACGTCAAGATCGGCAAATGGAATATTACAGACAAGACTGGCGAAGTTGTAGCAACCGGTATTGGCTACCAATGCCTTATCCAATCACTACAGGGCATTCAGCTTCACTACTGTGATGTCCTCAATATCAGTGTGCAATTCATCGTCACCGAGTATGAGAAATACAGTCCAGACGGTGGAGTAACCGGCAAAGTTATTTGCCCAATGAACGGAAATGCCACAATCGATGTGGACATCGAAGCCGTTCAGTGGAACGAGTACGTTGAAGTCGTATAAGTAGACATCTATACGTCAGCAAATTGGGGGGCCTTCGGGCCCCCTAGGCATAAGATTAATAGAAAGTGAAACCACACATACACGTTGTGGGAGGCTTATCAATGAAGAAACTCGGATTACTAGGACTGGTCCTGGTGCTTAGTTTAGCAGTAGTAGGCGCTGGATACGCCAAATGGACAGACAGCGTACACGTAGACGGCACTGTGGCCAGCGGAGATCTAAGCTGGAGATGGGTTCCCGAGACCTTGGACGATAAGGATTTTGATTGGGATCCCGATTACCCAGACATCGGCGGCGACTGGACCGCACAATGGGATGGAATGCACCTAGCAGGCATTACTAGGGTACCCGAGGGTAAAGAAGTAGCAACCACCACCTTTGGTTTTGCAGACATGAATTCCGATGGTGATATGGAAGTACTCAATGTTACTGTAGACAATGCCTACCCGTGGTACTACAACAAGATCAATCTGGACGTTCATTGCAACGGTAGCGTACCTCTCAAGTTCCAAAAGATGATTATCACCATAAATGGCCAATCATACGACGTCTTTGCGAACTCTTTCATTGAAATCGATATGAACGGCGATGGAAGCTCTGACATGCTCCTACACTGGGGCTACGGATATGGATATCAGCTTCACTATTGTACATCCCACCCAATCGAGTTCGGTTTCCTCATTCTTGAGGACGAGCAACTGCCACCTCCTCAAGGGCTCGGTACCGAAGGTGGGCCAGATGCTTTTGAGTTCAGCATTGAATTGATAGCTGTTCAGTGGAACGAATACCAAAATCCGTATCAAACCACATAGTAAATAACACTGAGGTGAGGAGGGGGCTCAAACATAGCCTCCTCTCCTCGATTTATAGGAACTGATCCAGTGAACAAACCACGGGACAGTACCGGCAAAGAATAACAGGAGGAACAATGCTAGTCAGCAAGAAACGTCTAGGACGAATAGCGGTTATGTTGTCAGTAATAACCATGCTCGCCCTACCACTTAGTACGAGCGTTACAATGGCCAGCCCTAGCACTGTCGATATACAAATGGCAGTGTGTGTAGATGGCTCCGGTAGCATTTCCGCTAGCGACTGGACTTTAATGAAAGAGGGGCTTGCATCCGCTGTTGAGGATGGAAGTATCGTGCCCCAAGATGGTAGCGTAGAGCTCACCATAATTCAGTTTGCACAAGGCTCAGCAACCACAGAGGCAGGACCTACCGTGATCGCTAGTCAGGTAGATGCCGACGCTATGGCAAGTACAATACGTGGAATGAGCCAAAGGGGAAGCTTAACCCCAATGGCAGCCGCATTCGATGAAGCAACATACCAAATAACAAACTCATCCAATTATTCGGATAGCGCCCGACAGGTCATTAATATATCGACAGACGGGCAGCCGACCCACCCCACTACCGAGCCTGAGCAGGCTGCAATTGATGCTCGAGATGCAGCTATTGCAGCAGGTATCGATGAGATCCACTGTGAAGCTGTTGGCAGTGCCGACGCCGAGTGGCTACGTACCCAAATCGCATGGCCGCAGCCGGGTTGGTTGGTAGATCCAAACTTCCCACCCAGAAATCCCGATGGATCCCTGCAAAATGGATTTGTAGTAGAAGTAGATAGCTATGAAGAATACGCAGATGCCATTGCAGAGAAGTTCGTGATAATAACCAACGGCACACCTATTCCAAGTGCAAGCACGTGGAGCGTTATAGTTGCAGTTACGCTATTAGGTGCTGCAGCTTTAGTAGTGCTACGTCGCAGGAATAACGATACTGTCAAAACCTATTAGGCCATGACAATCAAACAATCATTAATCAAACAAGGGTATAGAGGGCGGGTTGAAACACCCGTCCTCGACGAGAACAAGGCTAAAGGCCACCAAACAGGATAAGCATCGCAAAGGCAGATCGTCGGCAGTAAATGCAAGATTGAACAACTCGGAAGAACACGTTCGATGAGTACAGTCTAAAGGAGCAATTAAGTTGCCAGATTTGTTCAAAGTAAAAAAAATAAACAGTTTATGCAGCGAAACAGTTAGATTCTATATCATATTCATTTTCTGTTTGTTAGCATTCGGCATCACATACGTATTAATCCGCACAAGCACTATCATAGACCCTTTCCTAGAATTCAATGCATTAATATCGAGCTGGGCATTAAATCTACTGGGCGCCAACACTTCAATTATAGGAACCGACGTTTTATCAAGCACATTCTCCTTCCGTGTTATTACCGAGTGTACAAGCCTGCTTTTTACTGGGATCTTCGCTTCGGCTGTCATCGCCTGGCCCTCTACAGCTAGACAGAAGATGGCTGGCATTGGAATTGCGGCGTTAGGACTATTCCTGTTCAATCTTGTTCGAATTGTGAGTCTATTCTACATCGGCACCTATACACCTACGACGCTAGACTTTTCACACTTCTTTGTCTGGCCAATCATAATGATCCTGATCACTATCGGCCTCTGGTTGCTCTGGACAGAAGGAATCACCGGAATATCACAAATACAAAAAGCATCTCATAAGGAAGCATAAATATCCAATCATGAGAAACGAAGAAGAATGCAGGGATGAGATTTAGAAAACTGATGCAAGTATCTCCGATCTGTGCACTAGATACGATAATGTCTATATAAAGGACACCAATGATACACAATAACACAAGCATAAGGATGAGCATAAGGAACTCCATAATCAAAGTAGGATTACTGGGACTCATACTGCTTGTTTGTATAACTGCTACAGGTACGGCATCTGCCAGATGGGCTGATTCCGCATCTGTTGAGGGTATGGTGCAAACCGGAGATATCGATTGGTCTTTTGTAGAGTGCTCATTCACAAGTAAGGATATAGGTCCAGACTGGATATGCGATGACGGATTCACATCAATTCGGCAAATAGCCTGCCTTAACAATCAGGGTGAAACCACAGGTATTCTCAACGATACCGATGGTGATGGAGATCGAGACACCCTCGTTGTAGACCTCCACAAGAGACCCTGCGAGGATTGGAGCAACGATTACTACAATGAGATGTCTGTAACCCTGACTAATAATGGGACTATTCCCATTAAGTTGCAGAACCCTGTCCTAAACTGGCAGTCCAACACAATTAGTGTTCCCACAGGGGTAGTTCTCACTCTACTTCAACCCGAGTGCAATAATCCCTGGATCGAATTCCGATGGAATTCCAAGTCGGGAGTCCAACTAGAGCCAAATGAAACTATGACATTGACATTCGAAATACGCATGCTACAGAAACAAGATTGTCAATTCGAGATCTCTATAGATGCAGTACCATGGAATCGATACCAAGGTGATGGATTGGTACTACCAAAGGATACAGTACAAGCTGAACTCATGGGAATGGGAAAGTGCAAGATCGGCAAGTATCTCGAAGAGGATATATGGATACTGATTGGCGATTTGGAGATGGAAGTATCACAAGATCTAGTGCGCTATTCCTACCTGCGAGGTTGGTGTGTTGACCTCGATCATTGGATCGATATAGGTGATAAGTGGGATGCGACAATGATTTCCTCTATAGAAAAATCCCAAGAGTGGAATAAGATCAACTATATCATCAATTATTACGAACCATGCACAAGGACTGAAGCAGCTGCCATCCAGCTAGCAATATGGTACTTTGTCCCACACTACGGCACAGGAGATTCAGCAGATATAGATGTATTCCTCAACGATTTCTGCATATTGTTTGATTTCAGCGGAGCAAAAGACCTCGCACGAAGCATTATTCAAGATGCCAATGAAAACGGCCAAGACTTCATCCCAGGAGGTATTTACCCCTGGGCAGCCGCCATTGTGAAGCCAGCAGATCAAAGCGATTGTGGCCCACAACAGGTGTTCGTTGAGTGGGATCCCTAGAAACTCTGTATGGATAGTAGTTGGAGGAATCGGTAGTCCCCCTCACTAGTTCAATGTATTGCTAAGCATCTATCAAGAACCTACCGATTCACATAAACTCTTCACATATTCACACCTCCGTCCCCAACCATTTACCTCCATTTTCGCATTTATGTATTAGAGTGGTAAACGGTGAGTAAACAACGGTAAACATAGGTTCCAAAGGTCTGAGAATACGCGGGCTTTCACATGGCAATGATTCATGCTCCATCACATAGCAAATGAATCACAAACAATCCAAATATGAAGGTCCTGTCCTAAATAAAGAGCGTGTTTTCGCATCATTAGAAGAGAGCACATACATAAATAGAGGTGACCAATGAAAACAACTGCAAGGCCTATAGAAGGGTACACTGAAGGAGATCAGATTGGACACATCCATCGTGTCTTCAATCAATCCCACGTACCACAACCAGGTACTATACGAAATGCACTAACCAGGATTCCCGGATGGATTTTGGTCCTAGCTCTTCTTATCACGGTATATCTAGCAGTGTATTTGGCGTTGCCCAATATAGCCAATGGTTTCATAAGCAGCTATGTACTACGTCCTTTATTGTGGTGTGTATTGATAGCCATCATCCTTTCGATATCTAGATACTGGAGAGGAGCTAAGCTTGAATTCACTAGGAAATTCCTGTGGATCGCACTGCTCGTTGGAGCATTTCAGGTTTCAATTCTCATAATAGCAGGACTATTCTTTGGATTAGGTAATAGCCCATACTCCTTAACCCCCATAGGAATTGTTACCAATCTAGCGTTTGTTGGTACAGCACTAGTGGGTATGGAATTCTGTCGAGCATACCTCATGCAATCCTTCCCTAAGAGATTCGAAACCCTAGCGCTCATAATGATGGCTCTTCTTTTTACGGCAGTAAGCCTTCCACTGGTCAAACTAACAGGTTTACAGCTGTCTGAACAGCAATTACCATTCCTTGGATCGACCATCCTCCCACTTTTAGCTCAGAATCTCCTAGCTTGTTTGCTGGCATTGGTAGGAGGTCCATTAGCTTCTATAGCTTATATGGGCACAATTGCAGCTTTTGAATGGTTCAGCCCTATTCTTCCAGACCTACCATGGATCATAACCGCCTTTGCCGGCACCATAGCAGCGGTTATTGGTTTGATGGTAGTACAAAGTATGGTCATGCCCCAAACGAGCCCACCTCCCCAACAACCAGAAGAAAGCGTACCTGTGCGCACACATAAATCTAAAAAACGGAAGGCTACAGTGGTACGCATTCAATTGGCACATGCCACCTTCTTTAGATTTCCAGTGCTTGTAGAAAGACCCAAGAAAAACAAGCGGCGTCATATTCCGTCACGGTCTCATCAGCATGAAGAATACATAGGATTAGCCTGGAGAAGATTAGTTATTATTCCCAAACCCATACTAGTGGCAATAAACAAAAAACCAAATCACGCAGCACGCAACAACAACCCAAGATACCGTTTTCATATGCGATGGACAGGTATTGGCCCAATCAAGCTACCGCTTATAGTACTTAGGCAAGAAACATCACAATCGAAAAGGCAGGACTTACCACCAGCCAATCCACGTATTGAATGGATTCACTTTGGATTTCTCAAGATTCCCAAACCAGCACGGCGTCCAAAGAAAGTGAAGAGCAGTAGGTTACCAGGTTTGGGATGGACAGCTGTAGCAATCGTGAGTGTTGTAATAATCTGGTCTACCTTCGGCTTCTTTGGCTTCACCCCAGTACTAGTCGCGGGACACAGCATGGAGCCAAATGTTGATCTGGGAGATATTGTTATTGTCACAGATGTACCTACAGACTCTATTACCAGGGGAGATATCATCCAATTCAGTGATGGTCATGACAGCGTAATCCACCGCGTGATTGCAGTTAATCAAGAGGAATCATCATTAACATTCACCACCAAAGGTGATAACAACAACATCCCAGACGCTGAACCGGTACATCCAAAACAGGTCACTGGTAAGGTCGTTTATACTATACCAAAGATAGGTTGGGTATCAATTTGGATCAAGGACTTGATCTACTAGTCCCAATGTCATAAGGTTGCTACTAAACGCCTGATATACAAGCCAATTAGCACCAACTATTATGTCTCATAATCAATACAGCAAGATGACGACTAGGTACAGGCATCTTTCTTAAACACCATTCCTCGGCTAAAACCTGTTCACATCATTTCCATCGCCACAACAAATGGTAACGTTCAGCGTACTACTTCGATGCTATCCATACAGTACATTCGATTCCTTGTTGAGACTGAGGACAAGCTCATCAAGCATGAAACCTATTCTCCTCAATTATCATGTCAATATTCAAGTTGCACCAATAGCAGTATTCTGATGTAATGGAGTTTCCTCCCAATGCCGCCATTTTTAAATAATATATTCATAGAACTGTAGTTACGGTAGAGATAATGCAGTTGTAATTGTCTAATCTATTGGTAAACTAATCAACATAAATCTTGTATGTGTCAAGTACTCACGACTGAACACCTCTATTAGGCCTAAAAGATATCTACAGCTCGCCGAACACACATTGATCAGATTCTAAACTAGGAGACCAAATATGAGACAAATGGCTACAGCTCTAATAGTGATCCTACTAGTCCTGATCACTCAAGTAGCACTCATCCCCACAGCTTCGGCAATGGTAGCAGGAGAAGTAGCATGGTACCTATCAGATACTCAAGCAACAGGATTTCACCACCCAGGCGCTCATGCATATGACAAGATTATGAATAAGGATACCGAAGGAACCGAGGAACACATGCTTACGCTTGATGCCGAGCACAAAGCCTGGTGGTATACCAATGGCGCCCCTTCAAATGTCGTCGAATTCAACGGGGATTGGAACATAACCTGTTGGGTTAAGGCCTTATCGGAAGACGATAAAGGCAAGCGTGTGTACACCAAGCTCAAGGTGATAGATTCTAGTGGTATTGAGATCTTCTCAAAACAAGGCTACACCCAGATTACCAATCCCGGCGACATTCAACTGATCGAAAAGACCTTATCGCCATCCGGTACTTTGAGTGTACCAAGTGGAGGGAGAATTGCCATCGAGATCGGCTGGGTCAGTACTGCTGCAGGGGATCTTGAAGTATATTATGGCTCTAGCACACATAATAGTAGGCTTACCTGCCCTCCAAACAGCCCGGTCTATCCAGCACCAGAACTTCCAACCATTATCTATATGTCCATAGGTCTAGGAGGCATTGCTTCAATTGCCATCCTGAAACGAGCACGATACAAGAGCAGCCGTTTCCCGTAACCAACAAAAATGGGAATAAACCATATGCAAATGTGCTAACATAAGGTTAATGGATAGAGGTATTTTGAGATCGAAGTTCATTGGCTCTTTGATAGGCACTGCCATAGGAGACACATTAGGGGCGTTCTCCGAGGGATGGGTGGGAGTGCATCCAACACAAGTTGAGTTCGTGGCCGACAACCAATCAATTCTTTGCTATACAGATGATACCCACATGATGATTGGTGTAGCAGAATCCTTAGTGATGAAACAGGGATTTGATGCGGAGCACATGGCAAATGTATTTGTTCAAAACTACCAGGAGGAACCCTACCGCGGCTATGGACCAGGTCCACCACGCATCTTCAAGTTAATAGGTTTGGGAGAACCATGGGACAAAGCCGCCGAGACCATCTATCCCGGAGGGTCCTATGGCAATGGGTCGGCAATGAGAATCGCGCCAGTAGGCGTTCTCTACTGGGATCAGCCAGACGAGCTATTCAGAGTGGCCCACGAATCAAGCCGTATCACCCATAGCCACGAGCTAGGCAAAGAAGGAGCCGCCCTAGAGGCCCATGCAATAGCCCTTGCTACAAGCATGGATGCCTCTGAACCATTCGATGCCAAGCAATTCCTTGACAAATTAGGAACCACTGTACAGCATAAAGTATACCAACAAAGACTCGCTGACATGCGAGCATTGTTATATCAACGAGATATGGCTAATATTGTCTCCAGCTTAGGTCATGGTATTGAGGCTTTCAATTCTGTTCCTGCGGCAATCTATTCCTTTCTGATTCACCCACACTCCTTTGAGGAATCTGTCCTATACGCCATAAGTCTTGGCGGTGATACAGACACCATAGGAGCCATGAATGGAGCTATCTCCGGGGCATACCTGGGTATATCTTCGATACCACAGAAATGGGAGCTCAAGTTAGAGAATAGGGAATACATTGAAAACCTGGCCAATAAGCTCTGGACCATATACAGCAATAGACATAAATCACATTAGATATAGTCCATTATTTCCTATGGTACCACTCAAAACAAAACTTGGGATTTGCCGAGACTCAATGTTTATTGTTTGAGGGTAACCAATGATAGAACACCAGCAGATACCCGATCATAGGCTGTGCCAACTACAATAGCCACGTAAATAAAGAGGCCCTCGAGGAAGCCATATTCCCTCGAGGGCCTCTGTCACATTCACATAGAGCTGTTACTTAACCCACCCTCCCTGGCCTTGAGGCAATCACAATGATTCCCTCGCACAGATGCACTAATGCACCTATTTGTTAGCTGACAGCGCTACGTGATATAAGAGAGAAGTATTCTCTGTGGTATGGTAGTAACGATGTGTCCATATCCGACAAGGCAATCTATTGACACCCTCCGAGATACCCTGCTGCAACTTGGACCTTATAAGAACCTTATTTTAGCCCAACCAGGTTAAGAATCTGGTAAATAAGGTGAAGAACCAACAGAATTTTGTATGGAAATCATAAGAATGTCCTTCCACTATAGTATGGTAAAGTATCTAAAACAAGAACCCATACTCACACTTCTCTATTAAATAGAAGCTATTCAAACCATTATCGATAGAAAGTGGTCGTGAACTAAGGATACATAGCCAATCCAGCCAAGCCCATTGTCTCGGGAAAACCGCACATTATATTCATGCTCTGTATAGCCTGACCTGCCGCCCCCTTCACCAAGTTGTCTATGCAGCTCAACACTATCAGCCTACCAGTTCGTTGATCCAACGTAGGATAGATATGACAATAGTTGCTCCCCCATGTGTGCTTTGTTTCAGGTGGGCTTGTCACTATCCTAACAAACGGTTCATCACGATAAAACTCCCTGTAGATGTCCATCAAAGCATCTTTGGCACCATGCACCTTCCCCAACCAATCTTCTCTCAACTTGGCATAGCAGGAAGTAAAGATCCCTCGGGTCATGGGCACCAAATGTGGCAGGAAGGTAATGGAGAGGGCGGACTCAGAAGACAACAAGCCCAATTCCTGATTGATCTCTGGGAAGTGTCGATGCCCACCTACTGCATAAGCACGAAAGTTCTCATTCACCTCCGAGTAATGTGTTCCCAAACTAAGGGCACGACCTGCACCAGACACACCAGATTTACTATCTATTATTATGTCTGGTTCAACAATTTGTCGTTGCACAGCTGGCGTCAGGGCAAGAATAGCACCAGTAGGATAACAGCCAGGGTTTGCTACAAGCTGTGCAGAGGCTATTTCATTGCGATGCAGCTCAGGAAGTCCATATATGGCAATCTTTAGTATATCGGGAGCAGGATGAACAAAACCATACCATTGTTCATATGCCTGCTTATCATGTAACCTGAAATCAGCGCTTATGTCTATTACGCGGCTTCCATCATCTATTAGTGGCAATATCGCCTCTGCACTCGCCTTATGAGGTAGAGTACAAAAGACAATATCCGCCTTACCAGGTTGAGCTTCAATGTTTAGGTCGATACTGCCAAGGTGAGGAAAGACTTCTCCAACCTTCTTGCCGACCTCACTCCGCCCAGTAACGGATATAAGCCGAGCACATGGGTGTGCTGATAGAAGACGAGCCAATTCCACCCCAGCATAGCCAGTCACATTCACAATAGCCACTTGGACAATTGATTCTCCATCTTTCTTACCCATTGCATCACCTCCCCTTTTCAATCTGTCTCAACCTCTCATCACTGATCCCAAAGAAATGAGCCACCTCATGATGAACAACCTCAAACACCATATCAGCCACATCACTATCGTAGCGACATCTCATTTCTATGGGTTTCTGAAAAATGGAGATCTTATCTGGCCTCATAGGAGGTCTTCTCCCACGCTTGGTTAAAGGAACTCCCTCATACAAACCCAGCAAGTCTTGTTTCCGGTTCACCTTGGCATCATATAACTGAGTCGGCGACGGCCAATCCTCCACAACTATCACAACCCCATCCAGCTCACGGGCAAATTGATCGGGCAACGCCTCAAGAGCCTTGTCCACTAATTCCTCAAACCGTTCCCTTTGCATCAGGTAGCCCTCTCCACATTACCCCATGCCGTATATGAATTACTTCTGGTCTTATGCATACAAACAGCCTCCCCAACACCCGGAGACTGTCCTTCTACATCTTGCTTGAGAGCGCTACTAGGACAGATATCCTCCAACACGCAATGCTGGCACAAAGGATTCCTGGCACGGCACACACGTCGCCCATGCTGTACCATATGCATATGAAATGAATAGACTTGGTGTTCTGGGATCAGTCTTTCCAGCAAAGCATGTGCCTCTTCTGTCGAACTACGTCGAGCGATAAGACCCAGACGCCAGGAAACCCGAAAAACATGGGTATCCACCGGCAATGCAGGCATACCCAAGGCGAATAGTAACACACAACTAGCCGTCTTTGGTCCCACTCCTGGCAATCGCATTAACCACAATCTTGCTTCTACAACAGATAACTCTCGCAAGAAATCAATATTGAACGATCCCCTTTCTTGCTGAATCCACTGCAAAACCACCTTGATACGCTCAGCCTTAATATTGGCCAAACCGCCTCGTTTAATGGAATTGGCAATGCTCCCCACATCAGCAGAAGCCACCGATTCCCAATCACCAAAGATCTCTAATAGCGATTTAAATGCGCGTCCCGAATTGGTATCCGAGGTGTTCTGGGAAAGAATGGTCTCCACAAGCACAGAAACTGCATCTTTACTTTGCTTACACAGCAATGGACCATATTCACGATCTAGGCGTAGGTTGACCTCTTCGGGAATCATGTAATATCCTTCAAATGACAAGTATCATTGAGAGAGTTTACAACATAGATATCGCCCCATACATCGATCTCATTTATGGCACAAGTATGCTGCTCCAATCTCCAGAAGTACGAATCATCCAGTCCAAGAAAGAAACAAAGCAGCACTTTACACAAAACCTTGTGAGAAACAAGAACGGTTGTTTGCCCTAAATGTCGCTCAACAATAGATTCGATTCCAGCAACGGCTCTTTCTTGGACTTGGGCGAGGTTTTCACCATTAGGGAATGTCACCCTACGTGGATCCTTCAACCATTGAGAGTAGATGCTGCCATCCCGCGTCCTCGCTTCTTCAAGCGATAATCCCTGCCACTCACCGTAATCGATATCGATTAGTGCATTCAGTGTTTGAGCCTCAACACCGCATTTAAGTGCAATTTCCTTTGACGTGGCTAGAGCCCGGGCTAAGGGGCTACTATAAACAATATCCACGTTACGATTACTTAGACTACAAGCAGTCGCATCAGCCTGCCTTAGTCCCTGTGCATTTAATGGAATATCTGCCCTGCCACGAAGTCTTTCACCCCCACCCTCGTTCCAATCAGTGCTACCATGCCTTACTAGAACAATCCGTGACATCTCTAGATCCTTAGTATCCCGGCTATCTGCGACATTCTAGCATAAAAGGCTAGCCTGAAATATCAACCTGTATTTGACAGTATCCTGAGGCATCTATACACTACTGCACATAAAGGAGTAGCCTGTTCATCATGAAAGATAATCTTTCCGAGATACTAAAAGGACACAAAGCCGATTACATTGAAATCAGATTAGAAAAGAATACTCATACAGGGATTAATTACGAAGGGAAAGAGCTGGAAGAAATCAGTCAACCAGTGAGTTCAGGGGGAAGCGTGCGTGCCCTAGTGAAAGGCGGTTGGGGTTTCGTTAGCTTCAATGACACCAATGCTTTACGTGACAAGGTAGAGCTGGCGGTAAGTCAAGCGACCATTGTAGGGAAAGAAGATAGTCATATAGCCAGTTTAGAGCCAATTGTAGACACCGTCTTACCCGATTCGAATATGGATCCAACAAAGCTATCTCTTTCTATGAAAAAGGCCCTTCTCGACGAATACAACGCAATCATTTGGGGTACACCCAAGATCCAAACATCAACCTTATCATATTCGGATGGCCGAAAAGACGTCATCTTTGCTAACTCCGAAGGGAGTTATATCGAACAAAGTAGAGTAGGGATTAACCTGCGAGTTTCTGTAATAGCCAGGGATGGCACAGAGATACAACAGGCAGGACTGAGCCTAGGAAGCAGCGGGGACTTCACAGAGATTCAGAACCTACACGAACAGGTGCAAGAAGTATCTCAAAGGGCAGTGGAACTACTCGCAGCCCCTCGTGACAAGGGGGGTGAGTACACTGTAGTTCTTGATCCAGTCCTAGCAGGGGTTTTTGTACACGAAGCATTTGGGCACCTCTCTGAATCTGATTTTTTATATGAGGATGATAGGTTAAAAGAGCTGATGGTTCTTGGAAGGACATTTGGGAAAAAACACCTTAATATCATCGATGATCCAACGCTACCAAAATTGCGAGGTAGCTATAAGTATGATGACGAAGGAACTCGTAGTCACAAAAGCTACCTAGTACGAGAAGGAGTGTTGGTAGGAAGACTACACTCCAGAGAAACCGCGGCAAAGATGAACGAACCTGTTAGCGGCAATGCCAGGACCATAGGATATCGTCACCCACCCATTGTCCGAATGAGCAATACACTCATCGAACCTGGAGATGTTTCATTCAAAGACATGATAGCAGATACCAAGGACGGTCTTTATGTAAAGGACTGGTATGGTGGTACGACGGCTATGGAGATGTTCACATTCTCCGCCAGGGAAGCCTATAGAATCCGCAATGGGAAGATAGAAGAGTTGCTGCGTCCAGTTGTTCTCAGTGGCAATGTATTTACCACCCTGCAAAACATAGACGCCATAGGGGACGACCTACATATGAACCAAGGAGGAGGATGCGGCAAGGGAGGACAGTTTCCCCTACCAGTATCCGATGGCAGCCCACACATAAGAATACAAAAGTGCCTTGTGGGAGGCGGTTAGCAGAACCCTTCTATGCCATATCACACATGAGCACATAGCGGAGGAGCAGTGTCAAGTACTGAAATGCGGCAACAGATAGATGATCTATTGTCCCTAGCAAAAAAGAAAGCAGATCATGCAGAGGTTTACCTAACCTTGTATGAAGAAACTCCTGTCCTTTTCGAAGCAAATAGGTTGAAGCAGCTGCATACAACACAGGGGAACTCAGTTGCGTTGCGAATCATCCGGGAGGGTCGGATTGGATTTGCTACATCAACAGACCTCACAGAACTGGATGGTCTAATCGATAGGGCTGTTGCTGTATCCGAATTCGGTGCAGAGGCAAAGTTCGAACTACCATCTCAAAGCCCTTATCCCCCGGTCGAAGTGTATTCTCCAGAAGTTGACACTATTACCATGAACGAGATGGTAGGACTGGGAGACCAAATGTTATCCCAAGTCCGAGAACACACTCCTGAGATCATGTGCGAAGCGACAGTGACCAAGTCCACTGTTTCACAGCACTTAGCCAACTCTAGAGGTGGAGAGTTCCAATATAAGAAAAGCACATTCGCTATCGGTATCGAGGGTATGATAGTGAATGATACAGATATGCTCTTCGTGGGTGAAATGGAAGCGTCCTGCCGACCCATTCGACAAGTTCACAATGTTACGGATAGAGTGATCACCCAATTAGAAAACGCAAAGCAGCTGGCCACCATATCTGGTGGCAATTTACCAGTACTATTCACCCCAACAGGCGTAGCTAGTGCCCTCACCACACCACTTTGCGCAGCTTTTAACGGCAGGGTAGTAGTACACGGAGCCTCACCACTGCAAGATAGAATCGGTAGCCAAGCTTTTAACCAAGCACTATCCATCTATGACGATGCCACCCTCGATTACTGCCCACGTGGTCGGCCATGTGATGACGAAGGGATCGCAAGCCGACGCACTCCTCTTATCGAGGCGGGAGTCGTCAAGAACTTCCTTTACGACCTGCAGACTGCAGGTATGGCTGGTCAAGAAAGCACTGGTAGTGGATCGAGGGGAGGAGGACTGCCCTCACCTCGGACTAGCGCTATTATCATTGAACCAGGAGATGTTACCTTCGATGACGTAGTGGCTGATATGAAGGACGGTCTCGTAGTCGAACAGCTAATGGGAGCAAGCCAAACCAATGTCCTTGGGGGTGATTTTAGTGGAAATGTCCTTTTGGGATATAAAGTTGAAAACGGCAAGCTTGTAGGTAGGGTAAAGGATGTTGTCGTATCCGGGAATATACATGAATTACTAGCAGGCTCAGTCACCATCTGTAGAGAGAGAAGATGGCTGGGAGGCACAATGTATATTCCAGCGTTCTACTTCCCCCAAGTTGGTGTAGCAAGCAAGGCATAAAGCATATAGGTGCTCCCATATTAGAAAATGATAGAGTGTGCTGGTAAAACCACTCGTTAAATCAATGCTCAAGGGAGGCACAAGAAGATATGCGGGGTGACCACCGATGTTAAAGGGAAACAAGGTAATCTTAAGAAAGAAACGGTGGGAGGATGTAACCAAGGATTACAGATGGAATACTAGTGAAACACTAACACGTTTGGACGCATCTGAACCTATCCCTCTCTCCTTTTCCGAATACGCCACTGTGTACAAAGATCAATTGGATAATCCGGATTCTAAAGGTCAACGTTTCGCCATAGATACCCTGGAAGGAAAGCACATCGGCAATTGTGCATACTATAATCTTGACTGGATGAGAAGGGAGGCAGAGATTGGGATCATGCTGGGCGAATCTGATCAATGGGATCAGGGGTGCGGAACCGAAGCTGTATCCATCCTCACCGATTATCTCTTTAGCAAGATCCGTCTCACACGAGTATACCTACATACATTGGAATGGAATAGTCGAGCACAACGTTGTTTTACTAAATGTGGCTTCATGCCGCAAGGACTCCGCCGGAGGAGAGGATATAACTTTATACACATGGATCTAGACCGTGTCACCTGGGAACGGCTCACCAGTCAAGACGATCAATCTAAAGATGAACAGGAGCTCCCTTCACAAGTTTGATCCTGAAAAACACTCTCTCCACATAAGCATATCTCAATACGAACCCCAAAGACAGCTAATTTGGAACACTTCTTCTAGTGTCGTACGAGTTTAGTATATTTTCCCTGTGGATACTATAATCCACATCTTCTTCTGCAAAGATTCTGCGAGCGAAGCGCCAAGCCACACCACTTCTCATTATTAGGCGATTGCCACTCTGGGCTTGTGTCCATAGACAATCTTATCCGTAAAGATTAGTAGACCAAGCTTTGCCATTGGTTTCGCCAAAATCCAACCCAACCTACGGCTGCCAACAAATCAATCTAGCATCATGTTAATTTCCCGAACTCAAGCACAGTCACCACCCCCAACACACAGAAAGCGTTGCTCCTAGTTATGAACCAAGAAGGGAATCTATACACTCCTCACAGTATGGGCAGAGCCACTGCTGCGCCTCCTTAGAACGTAGTATCCACCTAACGCCATTCCACCAAGGGCAAAGAGAATAAAGCTGGGGATTTCTGGTACAGGAGCTATAAACCCGGGGACAGCGTACAATTCAGAGTCGATTCCATCCGATGCCTCATTGTATCTGCCAGTATCATCACCATCATCCTGCTGATCAATGATGATTTCCCACTGATCAAAGGTTACCGGTGCATCCACCGGGATAGCCCATATCTCGGTTCGGTTTAGGATGCCACCAGCGTTAACAACAATTCCTGTTTCCGTTCGGCAGCCCATAGGTTCATCGCCAGCGACAAGTTCGTCACCCTCAGTCACACCGTCCTGTTGAATCCAGATCTTGTAGTTACCCTCAGCCAGCCCACTACCCTCAACATAGACACTCTCGCCCGGGGCAAACTGGTCTTTCGGATTCCCTTCAGAATCGCAGGAGATAATCCCTGTAGGCTCCCAAGGAGCTATTAGGCCCTTCGAAAACTGGGCATCATCGAGACAGATAAAAACATCACTAAGTGCAGCAGGCTCGGTCAGAATAACCACCGGAGACAGAGCGGTTTGCAGGCTAGCCTCCTCGTTGGAAAGGAATATCTGCTCCAGAGGCAAAGGCTCCGCCGTGATCGCTACAACTGAGAGTCCTTGTTCTGCCACTGCATCGTCGTCGGAGATAAAGATATCATCGAGGGGAGTGGAGGTGGCAGTAATGCTTGTGGATAACAGCCCAGATTCGTAGTTTGCCTCCCCTCCTATTATACTTATCTCCGACTCTGCCGATGCTGTCGAAGTGAAAAGCACCAGCGTAAAGGTTAAGACGAATATCGACACGAAAGCCGTTGTTTTTTTCATCTCTCATATTCTCCCTGAGATGATCGCCGCAATAGGATTACTGCCATCTCTGTCTTTGCGCATCTCTACGAGCCTTGGTATATCAGCACCGTTGCCACGCCGGCTGAACCATCGTCAAAATTCGGTGCTGGGGCATATGATATTTCCATTTTATGTATCTCGCCTGGTGTAATATGCTCTCCGTATGAGCCAAAGGTTCTACCCCATTGTCGGTCTGCAGTAGCAAGCTCATCAACTGTTTCTCCATCCACCTTCAACACCGAACTTGAAGCATCGTAGGCATAGTGGTAGTAGGAAGCCTCATAAAGCGTGTAGGAAACTGGAATTTTCAAATGCACCATATTGGTACCTTCCGTTTCCATTGTTCTAACAAAGAGGGTCATACTATCCGCTTCGGGATATTCGAAGTGGTAGTATTTCATCTCTTCAAGGGTTGATTCTGGGATAGAAGCAGCTTCTCCCGCCACGTAAAGAGCATCCTTCAATGTTGTTGTAGTGATCTCTGTAATGTTCGGATTGTGCACACCGCCAGAATTATTTGCATCCCAACGCATTATCTTCGCATCAGGCTCGTCGTTCCTGAGATAGGCGGCGATCCATCCGTCGGTGTCTGCATACACCGTCACTTCTTCATTTCCACCGTAGTTGGAAATTGGTGGCACAACTCCAATGATGTAGTTATCCCCAATCTCCTTTATCGTCGAGAAACACGTTCCAATCTCTTCTAGGTCTATTGCCTGACCAGCATTTAAATAGGCAGTAAATCCCGCCTCATCCTCAGGAAAGGCTCCAGTACCATTATCTGCAAAGACAGGTTGTACTAACGAGATGCCACTCTCCTGGCTTACCTCTCCCGTTGACCCATCCGTGTTCAACT
>JAXHVC010000036.1:0-12300 GCA_034189315.1 Chloroflexota bacterium
TATTGGGATAGGTCTAGATAGAACAGTCTGGGCGCCCCTGCGCAATAAAGGGGCGGGGCGAGTATCGCTTATCATCACTTCTATCGGTTTGGCCCTGATTCTGAGAAACCTCATCATATTCGCTTGGGGTGGAGACATTGAAAATTACGACCTACCGGTACGTAGGGGATATGAGGTCCTTGGGCTATCCATCACGCTAAATCAAATTCTAGTGATTATCCTAGCATTCCTTCTCATGTTTGTTGTTTATTTTATCCTCCAAAAGACCAAGATGGGGAAGGCTATGCGTGCCCTTGCCGATAATATGGACCTAGCACGCATTTCAGGAATAGATGTTGATAGTGTTATACGACGAACTTGGATGATCGGCGTGGGGCTCGTGGCCGTAGCTGGTGTAATGTATGGATTAGTCACATCGGTCACACCAGATATGGGATGGCTCCTCCTTCTTCCTATGTTTGCCGCTGTCATCCTGGGAGGAATCGGTAATCCCTATGGAGCAATGTTGGGGGGTATTATCATAGGGATATCCCAAGAAGTCAGCACCGCCTTCATACCTTCTGAATACAAGGTAATGGTCAGCTTCGTTGTACTCATTGTGCTGCTGCTAATCCGGCCTCAGGGCATCCTAGGCAGGTCTAAGGAATGATAGACTACACCGTCACTGTACTGATAACGGCGTGTGTTTATGCCATCTTTGCAATGGGACTGAACCTTCAATGGGGATTCACCGGATTGCTCAACTTCGGACACATAGCCTTTATGGCTATAGGTGCATATACGACAGTAATGCTCAGCATTCATGGTATTCCCTTGGTTTTGGCCATAGTGATAGGCATGATATTGGCAGGTTTGTTTGGGCTATTGATGGGGATACCCACACTGCGACTAAGGGAGGATTTCCTGGCCATCGTCACTATTGGATTTTCTGAGATTCTGAGGTACATACTGCTTAATGAAGAATGGTTGTCAGGCGGAGCCTATGGTCAAGGCGGATTCCCAAGACCATTAGACGACCTAGTATCCGCCCAGGACTATAAATACGTTCTCTTGGTTATGTTGGTGATTCTGGTGTTCTTAGTCCTCGTTTTGCTGCAAAGACTAGTACATTCTCCTTGGGGTAGAGTATTGAAGTCGGTACGTGAAGATGAAGAAGTGGCCACTGCACTTGGCAAGAATGTCTTTTCGTATAAAATACAATCACTAATCTTGGGAGCAACCATCGCAGGGCTTGCGGGCTCTTTCTGGGCATTCAAACTTCGCTATATCCATCCAACGGAATTCGTTCCCATGGAGACGTTTTATGCCTGGATAATTGTGGTCCTCGGAGGGAGCGGCAACAACAAAGGTACTATTATCGGTGCTATATTATTCGCCTTCTTCCTCAGCGGTACTAAATTCCTTCCGGATATTTTTGGACTAAGTGATCCCCAAATGGCTGCGCTAAGATTAATGGTAATAGGAGCATTGCTAGTGGTTCTGATGATGTTCCGGCCTCAAGGGCTCCTAGGTAAGAAGGAGGAACTCTCTCTTGAAAAGTGAGGACCAGGCACTTCTTTCAATTCGCAACGTGGCCAAGGCGTTCGGCGGGGTACATGCAGTAGACAAATGCTCCCTGGATATTACACCGGAGAGTATCGTAGGATTAATCGGTCCCAATGGAGCCGGCAAAACCACACTATTCAACCTGATTACAGGATTTTACAACCTAAATGGGGGAACAATTTACTTTCAGGGAGAGCGAGTGGACCACATTCCGTCGTATATGGTTGCCAGGAAAGGGCTCGTGCGGACCTTCCAGATCACACGTGCGCTATCGAAAATGACGGTGATGGAGAATATGATGATTGCGCCTCAGGGGCAGAGAGGCGAGAGGATATGGGATGTGTGGCTACGCCCAAGGATAGTCAAGCAGCAAGAAGAAAAGAATCAAGAGAGGGCTAAGGAGCTGCTAGAGCTCTTCTCTCTTACAAAACTAAAAGATGAGTATGCAGGTGCATTATCCGGTGGACAAAAGAAGTTGCTGGAGCTAGCACGCGCACTTATGCTCAATCCTAAAATGATTCTTTTGGACGAACCCTTTGCTGGAGTCAATCCCACATTGAGTCTGCAGATTCTGACATATATATCAGAGCTTAGGAAACAGGGACTCACCTTTCTGATAATTGAACACGACATTCCTATGATAACCAAAGCTAGCGATATCCTTTGCGCCATGAGTGAAGGTAAGATCATCGCAGTGGGCACGCCGGAAGAGGTAAAAAGCCAAGAGGTGGTATTGGAGGCATACCTCGGAAGAGCAGATGCATGATGCTGAACGTACACAATCTGGTTAGCGGATATACAGACATCGATATCCTTCAAGGTGTTAGTATACATGTCGATACGGCAGAGATCGTCTCCATCATCGGACCTAATGGATGCGGCAAATCCACTCTCATGAAGACCATCTTCGGATTGCTACCTCCTCGAAAGGGCAAGGTTATTTTCCAAGATCGAGATATCGGAGGTAACAAACCACATCAAATCGTACAGCAGGGAATGTGCTATGTTCCCCAGGAGAAAGAGGTATTCCTTTCACTCACCGTAGAAGAGAATCTCGAAATGGGGGCATTCATCCGCGAGGACAACATCGCCAAGAGTAAGGAAAACGTATATGGTATATTCCCTGTTTTGAAAAAGAAGAAAGGGGACCGTGTATCCACTATGAGTGGCGGAGAGAAGAGAATGGTGGGGATCGGGAGAGCACTCATGCTTTCTCCCTGCCTTCTGCTGCTCGATGAACCCTCTGCAGGGCTTTCCCCCAAGCTAACTAATGAGGTGTTCGATACTATCCAGGAAATAAACAGGACAGGCACTAGTATTCTCATCGTAGAACAGAACGCACGCAAATCCCTTAATATATCGCATCGAGGGTATGTTCTAGATATGGGTAAGAACCGATTCGAGGGCGAGGGCCAGACCTTACTCGAAGACCAAGAAGTTCTTAAGCTTTACTTAGGAGGATAAGCTTAACATGCCATCAATCCTGGGTACAGATCCCCTAAATCATTCGGTCAATGACTTCATAAGCAAGCAGTGGTATGCTGGAAGGGCAACCGTACTAAGAAACGAAGTACCGCTAAAACCATACTAGCAACATGACCCTATCATTAATGACAGGGTCATGCCCAAAAAGGATGATTGCACCAAACACTTGTCATCACCTGTTGAAAACAAGTAATAACATCGTACTTCTATAATTACAGATGAACCAGGTTATGATCGACATGCGAGGGAAAAGCTATGGATGGACAAGGATTGTCAACTCTTCCATTGAGCCCATATAGAGTACTGGATCTAGCAGACGAAAAGGGAGCCTTTTGTGCCAAGCTCCTTGGGGACTTCGGAGCAGACGTAATAAAGGTGGAACAACCAGGGGGTGATAGGTCTCGCAATAGAGGTCCATTCTTTCATGATATACCTCATCCCGAGCGAAGCCTTTCTTGGTTTGCCTGTAATACCAACAAGCGAAGCATCACCCTAAATCTAGAAGAAACCCAAGGGCAGGAGCTTTTCAAGAGACTGGTAGCCAGCACAGATTTCATCGTAGAGTCTTTCCCTGTAGGGTATATGAAAGACTTGGGCTTGGATTATCCAATACTCGAGCGCCTCAATCCCAAAACCGTCCTAGTATCCATAAGTCCTTTTGGTCAAACTGGTCCATATCAGGACTACAAAGGTTCAGACATCGTGTATATGAGTATGGGTGGAATGATATACATAAGTGGTGATCCTGATCGTGCCCCACTCAGGATAAGTGTGGAGCAATCCCATTTTCAAGCCGGAGCACAAGCGGCAGCCGCGGCAATGATAGCTCACTATCACAGGCAAATGACAGGTGAAGGCCAACACGTGGACATATCCATCCACGAGTGTATGGTCTGTGGAGCACACCTCTCATCTTTCTTCTGGGAAATTGGAGGCATCAATACGTGCCGAGAAGGGAACAGGGTAGCTCGCGGAGCAGTTGCTCCCAGAATGATCTGGCCATGCAAGGATGGATACTTGTCTTGGAGAATCTGGGTAAGCCAACAAGGTTCGCGAACACGGGCTATGGTGGAATGGGCCAATAGCGAAGGCAAAGCAGAAGAACTCAAACACCTCGATTGGGAAAATATCGATTTTAATGACCTAACTCAACAGGACTTGGAATCGTGGGAAGAACACCTCATCGAGTTCTTCCTCACCCATACCAAAGCAGAACTATACGAAGGCTCAATAGCTAGAGGAATCATCCTCTTCCCGGTTAATAACATCGAGGATTTGAGAAGGGATACTCAGCTTGAATCCAGGGATTTCTGGCAAGAGGTTGTTCACGAAGAGTTGGCCGAGACTATTACCTATCCGGGAGCAGCAATCAAGTCCTCCGAGTTTGATTATGAGATTAGGTACCGTCCCCCTTTAATTGGAGAACACAATGAAGAAATATATCATCAGGAACTGGGCATCTCTAAAGAAGAGCTGATTATTTTAAGGGAAGGAGGGTGTATCTAATGCAATCCACAAGAAACCAAGCCCTCCATAACATCAACGTTTTGGATTTCTCATGGGTTATTGCCGGCCCAGAGACCACCCGCTATCTAGCCTTTCACGGAGCCACTGTAGTGAAGGTAGAATCTAAAAGTCGACTAGACCTATTCAGATCCTATATACCTATGGCGAAAGGGATCCCTGGCATAAACCGTTGTGGAGCATTCGATGCCTATAATAGTGACAAATACGATATAACCATCGATCTGAACAAAGAACAAGGCATCGATGTTGTTAAACAGCTTGTGGCCTGGGCAGATGTGGTAGTGGAGAATTTCATGCCAGGTACAATGGATAAGTGGAATCTGGGTTACGCTGACCTCAAGAAGATCAAGCCGGATATCATAATGGCTAGTTTCAGTATGCAGGGTCAAACGGGGCCCCATTCCAAGGTAGCAGGTTTCGGCACCGAACTCCAGTCTTTGGTTGGGTATACCAATCTAATAGGTTGGCCAGACCGTTCGCCTGCAGGAACCAGTAGTCCAAACACGGATTTTGTAGTACCTTGGTATGGAATCGTCGCTATTATGTCGGCTCTTGATTATAAGCAACGGACAGGAAAAGGCCAACACCTCGATATTGGACAACTCGAAGCAGGGGCGTCATTTCTATCCACTGTCGCACTTGATTACACGGTAAACCAAAAGATAGCGAACTCTATGGGCAACCGGTCAGAATATGCCACACCCCATGGAGTTTATAGGTGTAAAGGTGATGACAGGTGGTGCGCTATTGCCATTTGTGGGGATGAAGAATGGACTGCATTCTGCAATGCTATCGGGAATCCTCTATGGACCAACAAAGCTGCATTCTGCTCGCTTCCGGAAAGGAAGAAAAGAGAGGATGAGCTAGATAGGCTCATCGAGGAATGGACTATACAATACACCCCCGAGGAGGTCATGTTAAGAATGCAGGAATATGGCGTACCAGCGGGCATTGTCGCATCTGGACAAGACATCCACGCCGATGGTCAACTCAAACACCGCCATCACTTTAAAATGCTGAATCATCCAGAAATGGGTGATCATTCTTACGAAACACCCTCATGGAGGTTATCGAAAACCCCTGGCGAGATTCGCAGGCCATCTCCTTGTCTGGGAGAACACACAGAATATATCTGCAGGGAGTTTCTTGGAATGTCCGATGAAGAGTTTATCGAACTGTTTCAACAAGGGGTATTCGAGTAGGATATTATGTTGCTTTTCGATGACCATTCTCAACAATATAATTGAAACCTTGGGTTACCACATTAATACAACTAATTGCAACAACATGCTATTGCACCTAATATTGATCTCCATATGGAAATTATTGCCAATCAAATAAGACAGTCTTTTCGTCAGAGAATGGGCGAATTAATTCGCCCCTACCCCAATCGGCATTTGTGGCACCAATAGCAATCACCACAGAGGATTCCGACGAAGAATACACCTTGATGGTATCCCATTCAAGCTACAGACCTCAGTTCAATTGACTGATATCTGGAAACATCCTAACGTCTCTCTAAACGCCACACCTTCTCACCCTCCTTGGTGGAATAAGCCAGTTTACCAAGTTGACGAGTATGCCCTTCTTGAAAGTGCACAGGAACATCCATGACGCTTCCGCATTGGCATGTCACCCTTATTACCATACTGCTTCTCCTGAGAAACCAATCCGTCAGACGTTTGGCGATCCCTCGCATCACCATGCTATCTATGTAATCCTCTTCCAGTCCCGTAAGATTTGCTTCAACATCAAAGCTCTCTCCACACACATCACACGCCCCATGTACAACAGCAATCTTTGCCATCTGTCCTCCATAACCCGCCGGCGCCCTAAAATGTAAACCAGCCAGCTAGGCTCACCAGCAAACGATGATATAGCAAGATAATTACACAACGCTAGGACAAACGCAAATGGTAAACCACATCCAAGTCGATCTGTTAATATCAACATAATCAAACCAATATGCAGCTCAACCTCATCATTAGCTCCGTTTGTATTGAAACATCACCAGCAAAGAAGCCACTCTATATCACCTGCTAGTTTGAGGTCTGTGGTATTGGCTAATCCTCACCACACACAATTATCAGATCACGTTTTACACATAATTTACCTAATCTTAACCTATTCATTGCGCTTGAATACTCATTTATTCACTCCAAGGGTATAGTCTATTGCCGTAGAAAATACATAGAAAGAAACCTGAAAACCCCAGTGGCTATTAAGGCATTACAAGAGGATCAAGTTAATAAACCTTCCTAATACAAAACAATATTGTATACGAACCTAGGATCTTATCATTGAAGTTCTGAGTAGAAGGGCAATAAGACCTAAAATCTAAATCTCTAAACACTGAATAGTACCAAGGCTCCAGTAGCCCAATTGTGTGGGATTTTGAACATTTGAGATTTGGATTTTTTTGGATTTCTTACTTCGGATTTAGAATTTGAGACTTTTTGGTTTTGGTCAGTTCTGGTTATGAACTTAATAAAGGAGATTGAAATGAATAGAATAATCACTAAATCCATCATCTGCACGTTGGCAATCTTATTAGTTCTTACCCCAATTGGATGCGAATTTGAGGCAACGGAGGAGAGCTCGAATATCGTGACCGCCGACAACGGTCTCTCCCAGATAGAGATTCCAGATAATTGGTCCGAACGGACGGACCTCAACGACGAAGCCGATATTCAAGTAGCCTACTTGAGAAAAGAGATGTATATCATCGTTATGTCAGAGGATAAGCAGGACTTCGAAGATGGTTTCACGGCAGAATCGTATTCGGAGTTAACTCGTGAGTTTATTACAGATGGATTAACAGACCTCGAGATATCTGACAACGCCGAAGTATTAGAGATCGATGGACATCGGGCTCTACAATACGAGATCCGAGGAACAATGGATGGGATTAAGATCGCCTATCTACACATCACAGTCGATGGAGATCAGGCGTTTCACCAAATTGTAGCCTGGACATTGCCATCCAAATGGGACACCAATAGGCCTGTATTGGAGTCTGTAATCAACAGCTTTCAAGAACTGATCGCGTGATGGTGAGCAATTGGAGGACAATGCGCCAGCAGTTTTACAGGAGAATTGAGACTTTACCGAGGATAGAACCACCGGTTCACGATTGCCATAGTTACATATAGGTTAGTGAAGGCTCGGCTCATACCAGCAGTTTGGGTCCTCTGCCATAATATCTCCAGTTAGACTGAATACCCTTCTTCTGCATCCACCACAGATGAACCTGTATTCACATCTACCACATCTCCCCTTCAACTTATCTCGATCCCGGAGAAGTTTTAGCAGCTCGGCATCGCGCCAGATATCGCTAAGCTTCTGCTCCCTTAGATCACCAATCTCTAGTTCAGGAACAAGCACATCACCTGCCACCGCTTTGCCATCGGCCGTAATGCAATACTGCCATAATCCTGTGATGCATCCTGAGGGAAAATCACACCATCCGCAGGGGCGCGAAGGATCAACAGCAACCTTCAGACTATGCTCATCTTCTGCTATTTGATACCGATCCTCAAACTGTATTCGATTCCACCCAAAGGTCTTTTGTTGTTCGAAGAGGTACCTCTGCATTTTCATAGTCTGTTCCTTGGTCAGAATCAAGTCCTTCCTCTGCTTTCCCCTACCCAAGGGAAGGAACTCCACAAGGGCAATATCCACACCCATATTCATAGTCAGCTCAATCATCTGAGGAATCTCATGGTAATTCAATTGCGAGATAGTGGCTATGAATATTACGCTGGGAATACCCACTTCCACACAATCCTTCAACGACTGTACACATTTATCGAAGGTGCCACTTCCCCTATTCCAGTCGTGGCTTTCGCATAATCCATCAACGCTCACTTTCACCTGACGAAGCCCCGCCCATGAAAGCCTCTCCAAATACCTTTTATTAATCAGTTGGCCATGGGTATTCAGAGCAACAAACATGAACTTGTAGCTTGAAGCATAGCGGATGATCTCCTCCAGGTCGCCCCGGAGCGTGGGCTCTCCACCGCCAAGAGAAATACTGCGAGTGCCGGCATCAGCAATGTTATCTAGCAAACTACGAACTTCGCTGGTCGACAATTCGTTTTCTAGACGTTCGCCAGAATCGGCAAAACAATACTTGCAATGCAAATCACATTCCTCGGTAACGCTGTACCAGCACATTATTGGTTTTGTTTCGCTCACCGCTTTCAGAAACTTCTCCCTGGTGATATCCAAGAACTCCTGCGGAGAGATATCCAAACCGCGGCAAGCAACACAAGACGGCTGCTGTATCTCCGTGAATTCGGGAGGAAGACTTCTCGACTCCAGATTTTCGTTTGGTTCCATTTATCTTGTCCTTATTTCCTGTACGACTTTGTGAACAACATCCAATACAGGACAATCCAAATGTATTTGCCGAATCCGGTGCAAAGTTTCAGGCAGTTAAAAGGCAGGGCGATCAGCAGGATGACTCCTATCAATGGCCTCGTTATTACATGCCGCACATAACACTACAATAATATCACGGCTCAGTCCAATTGCTCATGCTCGCTAAAAGCGGCAAGTACGATCATAAGGATTCATGCGAACTGCAACTACTTGCAGTTTCAGTGGTGATTTGATTCTGATACCACGACAGAACCCCTAGCCTAGGGTAGAGTCATTCTCATCGCTCCAATTCGACGCGTATATGACCTGAGCCAAATGCTTAATAAAGGCAAGTATGAATTTGGATAGCCAGGCTGTTATTACTGCGTAGGTGTTTGTGGATAATGACGATGAAGACGCAGGAGGCTTCAGTGGCCTTAAACTGTAGATAGGATTTTGCTCCGATAATCCTACCTACCAATTCGATTCTTATGAGGAGACATAGGGCAAGGATTATCTATAGGAATGATCACCTTATCAATAGTATTCCATTCTGTATTTACATTTCCTAGGAATAAGAGAGTCCAATTCGGTAGCCGTATCAATCATATAGTCATCTGTCATTCCAGCAATGAAGTCCCTCACCTTCTCCAGATTGCTAGCATGTTGAAAGTACTCTGGGCTTGACTGTTCAAGTTGATCGTCCAAGAAGTGCCGAAATATCCGTGATTTTTTATCATCGTTGTTCAAGTCTTTGAGGAACTGCTGAAATACGAGTTCGTATATTCTGTCGATCTTACCCGAGCCTCTATTCACATCGTGGTTTAGATATATCATCTTTCGATTGAAGCTTAGGAATTTCTCCATGACCTCTGCGCCATCCTCACTTAGCCTTATGTGATCCTTTTCATAACTATTACTGATAATGTCATTAACCAGATAATCCACGATGTTGCGGTTGATGCGTTTGATATCAATTTCCCCAGACTTATTATTGCCATATAGCACATTTAGGCACTCTTTTGTCAGTAGTTCTTCTGTCATATTCTCAATTCCTATCACACTAAGCCTGAGAGCATCTTCAATATCTCTTCCAAGGTAGGCGATTTTGTCAGTTATCCTGACAACACACCCCTCCATGGTCATGGGATACATATCGCTCTCGTCTCCTCTAACCTTTGAGTCAATCTCTTTCATATGTCCTGCCCAGTCCTTATCTTTCTTTGGGGAGAGGGGCTTGTATTGCTTTTCCCCGTCATGACAAAGAATTCCATCCAAGACTTGTAGCGTCAGGTTTCTATTGCAGACCTGCTGCAGTAATATCACTCCCTCGACGCTGTGATGGAATTCGTAAGAGCCACACTCCTTACACAATCTTGACAGAGCCTTTTCCCCATCATGTCCAAAAGGAGGATGACCAACATCGTGCCCCAAGGCAATAGCCTCAATTAAGTCCTGATTCAGATGCAAAGCTTTGCCGATATGCCTCGCGATTTTCGAAACAAGTTGAACGTGTAGCGATCTGTGAGTGATATGATCGTTTTCTATCTGATAGAATACTTGAGTCTTGTCGATATACCGTGTGTAAGCAGTCGAGTGCAGAATACGATCAGCGTCGCGAGAAAAGCATGGTCTGAACTCACCATCGTCTTGCAGCTTATTCTTACGTATTCCTTGAGAGCTTTTAGTGGCATATGATGATAGATATTTGGACTCCCCTTCGTCGTGTTCTTGCCTGATTTTTTCCAGGATTTCGTGTTGATGACTGTCTCGATCAATCTGATGTTCTAGTTTGCATTGTTGCTTTGTTGCCATATTTACTGCGATCTCCTATGTTCCTATGAGATGTGACTATATCATACAAGGGTAAAATGTCTCGTAAACAAGGTCAAAGACAGATATGTAATAGGACAAAAAAAGGTAATGACTTGGTGAAAAGATGCAGAATGAACTGCACCACTCTACCTTTTGCAAAGGTTATCCCCCACAGTTACCCCAGATACCACCTCTCGACCTACGATATCCATGTCCGAACTACAGCAGCTCCTACTCCCTACAAGATCAGTGTGCTTGTTCTCAGATGAACGGTTAACAAACGATACAATTATTCAGGATGAGATGGTTGACAGTCGAATCTAAAGGAAGTAAAACTACGACCGTTATTTAACGAAATGGCCAATGTGTTAAATAACGGTTGGGGTCATTAGAGAAGTGTTAAATAGCATACCAAAGGTTGCATTACTGATTTCCCCAAGTAAAACAGCAAAGCCGCTTGTGAACAATATTGTTCACAAGCGGCTTTCTTAAGATCATCTTTGGTACAAACGATCACCGTTTATCAGACATCGTCTACGAAGGTGCGTCTATATTGGCATGGTTGCTATCCCAATAATGCCATTCTTCATCTCCAAAGTGCTTCGGGTTCTTCACCCGCCCTGCCTTAGTAGTGCGATTCGCCTCGATTTCAACGAGATTATCCTGCCCTTTGTTATAGATATCGTAAAAGCCATCATAGGTTTCATCGCTGGTAACTCCATAGTTTATATAACCACCATTTTCAGTAGCACCCTCTTTAATATTGGTGTACTTGACCTGCCAGGTTCCCTCCGAAGTATCACGCTCCCAGTCGATCTGTAGCAGATCATGAGGTTTGTCCGGCCCCTCTTTTAGAATCCAATAGCCTTCGGTCGCTGGAAGGTTGGCTACGCCGGAGTACCAGTTGAAATCCTCATAGTGTCCCTCTTTGGTGATGTACATATCCCAATGGGTTTCATTATCATCATATGAGCCTTTTAGTTCTGCTGTATGTAATACCCCATTTGGTGAAGGGATATGAGTACTATAGGACCATATCCAAGAACCATCGTCTTGTTCTTCGGGATCATGGTGAAACGATTCACCAAAAGCCCAAACTGGCACCGCTAGGCCTACTACAATAACCGTATTCCAGAATCCAACATGCCAACGTGCATGAACATAGTTATCGATCACATCGGCAGCAGTTGACACTTCGGCGGTATCTGAGCCGGCAAGGTCTCCAAAACTAGGCACTAAACTATACTCAGGGGGAACGGTAGGAGCTCCACTAGTATCAGTGCCATTCCCATTTTCCTCGTCAGAATCAGACTGCTCACACCCAACAGCTAGCAAGGCTAGTATCAGCAGTATAGATAAGAATACAGAAAAGGTTCTTCGATTCATTATCTTCATATAAGACCACCTTTTTATATTTTTATGCTATTTTTTTATTATAAACCTTTACACCATCACCGTAAAAACTAATCTTTCCTATATGTGTACATGTGAGTAAGAATCGCTACCTTGTCACCATCGGATTCTCTCCAGCCAATTGATACTAAAATGATATCTAGGGTGGATAAT
>JAXHVC010000037.1:0-34788 GCA_034189315.1 Chloroflexota bacterium
TATTGGACGCCATGGACATAAAACGCCCACTCAGGTTAGACAGGAACAGGCAAGCCTTGTCCCCGTTCCTGTGTAATTAGTGCTTATCAGGTGTTCAATATTTGTTGACCGATACAGGAGCAAGGAAAAGAACCAAGTGATGGTGAATTCAAGGTTGGTGATGAGCTTTAGATGGCTTGCAGTCAACAGGCAAAGCTATTGCCTTTAGTCGATAGTAATTTATGTTCAGCGTATCCGAGGGATAACAAAGGCTTGAGGTAGGTATATGATATTCTTTTTCTGCCTTATTCTGAGTGCTAATCAATATTCTGCTCATTTATGTTGATATTCTAGTTGAACTCAGGTTGATTCTAAGAAATGTGATAGCGATGTGCTTAAAGCATAATCATCGAGTAGGAACATATTGATTGACACTGTTTCTAGGCCCGTGATATAAATCTTCAAATTAAGAAATCATTGGGATTATTGATGGGAAGTTAAGACCCTAATTGATGATACTGATTTGAACAAAGGAACCTCTGATCAGACAACAATCTCAACGAATAAACAGCTTCTGTAAATGATGATATTCAGAATATTTCGTAGGTTCCCAAACTCGAAAAATCAAACACAATCCACTGTGTTGTGATTTTATGGGTATACCGTAATCCTGTGTGTGAGAAGTTTCTTACAGGGTTGTTCTTCATGTAACCACTGTGTTACCGGGGAGGTTTGCCAATTGGAAATCTGTGTAGTTGGTGCCGGATATGTTGGGCTGGTTAGTGCGGTTGGGTTTGCAAGTAGAGGGCACAATGTAGTATGTGTAGACATTGATCAAGAAAGGGTGGAAAAGATCAATAAAGGGATTCCTCCTTTTCATGATGATGGTCTGGAGGATGCGTTGGTCGATTGTGTACAAACAAAGGGATGCCTTAGAGCTCACTCGGAGTATCAGCAACTGGCCCCGTCTGACATATCGTTTATTTGTGTAGGAACTTCAGTGGGATCTCATGACATGATTGACTTCGCTCCAATGGAGAATTCGGCCAAATGCCTTGGTGAGATATTGCGCGAGAGGGATGAGTTCCAACTCGTGGTTATACGTAGTACGATGACTCCAGGAAAAACAGAGGATATAGTTTTACCTATCTTGGAGAAATACTCAGGAAAGAGTGTTGGTGAGGGGTTTGGTTTAGCTGTGAATCCAGAGTTTCTTCAGGAGGGTATGGCATTGACTAGTTTCCTTAAGCCAAATAGGGTGATTATTGGTCAGTACGATCAACGTTCAGGAGATATCCTTGAGCAGGCTTATAGTGGTTATTCTTGTCCCATAGTTAGGACTGACTTGAGAACTGCGGAGATGATCAAGCTCGCTAGTAATGCATTTCTCGCTATGAAGATATCATTTGCCAATGAGATTGGTAACTTGTGCAAGAAGTTGGAAATTGACACATATGACGTAGTGGATGGTATGGGATTGGATCCTAGAATAGGGAGGGAATTCCTTAACGCTGGAGTTGGATTCGGTGGTTCCTGCCTACCCAAGGATCTTAAAGCCTTGGTTGGCCGTCTAGAAGAGGCGGATATTGATCCTCTTATAACAACTGCTGTTTCACAGGTGAATAAGGAGCAGCCTTTAAAAATAGTGGATATTATGCAAAAAAGGATGGGTTGTCTAGAAGGTAAGCGAGTGGCAGTCCTTGGTTTGGCTTTTAAACCTGGAGTTGATGATGTTAGACATTCACCAGCCCTGCAGATTGTAAATGAATTAGTGCATCTTGGTGCGATAGTCAAGGTATATGATCCCATGGCGATGAGTATAGCTGCTCCTATGCTTCCTAAGGGTACACGATATGGTGTGAATACGGCAGAGACGATTGATGATTCCGACTGTGTTATGATTACCACGGAGTGGGATGAATTCAAGGATGAACGATTGTACAAGGACAAGACTGTAGTTGATGGGCGGAGAGCATTGGATCCATCTAGAGCATCACAGATCTGTGCCCACTATGAGGGTGTTTGCTGGTAGCAGTGGGGGAATGATGGTTACCTTGGAGTATGGTTAAAAATGATATTCTAGTCTGGCTCTAGGGGGCATTTACAGCTGATCGAGTTTGTTTCAGCTACTATTTCCTAGTATGGTGATGAGTTATATTACACTAGCGCTTGCGCCTATAGACTCTCTTTATGCGTGCCCAAACCACCAAGGGATAAATCGAAATTCCAATCAATGCTAGTATACTCATTGCGCTACCTGCTTTCCTTTGGTTTGTGGGAATGAATTCCAGCGTTAGACTATGTTCTTGTGCATTATCTATTTCCCATCCGTTCAAGAAACCATAGGTTCTTTCTGAAGGAATCTTGTTACCATTGATGGTTGCAACCCAGCCAGGGAAGTACGATTCAGTGAGTATGATGTGGGATGATTTAGCGGAATCTAGTTGAACCTCATACTTACCAGGGTGAATCTGTGTGAAGTTCAAGGGCTGTATAGCCTCGACAGTAAGTTGGACATCTGTGAAATAGACTGAAAATTCATGTTCCTTGTCAGTTTCTATTCCCTCTCCGACGCCTAACCAGAGTTGTGTAATCTGCCTGGGATCTAGATGCATGTTATCATCCTGTGACCATCGTAATTGGAATAGTGCTAAAGGTACTTTTATATGGTGCCAACCAGATTCCTTTTCCATGGCCAGCGCATAGCTGTAAGTGCTGCCATCAGCCTCTAGAAGCCTAATTGTCATATTCATGTCCGAAATGGACTGGGGCAAGAAATACCAAAAAGCGATGCTATTGAATTCCTCCCCATACGTATCAAGATTAGTGCCTATGAACATCCAATCTCTATAACTGTTGTCAAATAGATAACTGACTTGCCAACTGTAGTCATCTGATCTACTGTATTCGGTGTTCTTATTGATATGGCTTGGTTCCTGTGAGCCTTCACGCCATTGCCAATCTGTTATCAATGGGGTGGTGGTTTTTGAAGAAACTGTAGCGAATATGCGGGGATGGGGATTGCTGTGACGATAAACATCTATGGTCTCAGATTCAAACGCCGGGGTACCAACAGAGGTATCCATAATGTAGTTCTTGGCCAACGGATGAGTTTTGTCGAAGATTATATAAGAAACGCCTAGTAGATCTAGGATGCCCTCGATGTTGGTTTGTTGTTCAATGGCTGCAAATTCCATATTTATTTGGAGATCTCCAATCCATCTCGATGCCTGACCAGGTGAGCCACCTCCTATCAACTCCTTGCCATGAAACTGTGTGTAGTTTACTGGATGCGTTATGTTTCTGTACTCTGATGTATAGATCCAAGGGGTTAGGGGAGCTGCCATCACTCTCCCGTCGGTTTGCTGGTCGAGCCATTCAAAGGCTTGTTGCTGGTCCTCAGTCAGTTCGAATGTCTCAAATGCATGGCGGCTCTCTGTCCAAGTGTTGCCTAGAATCAGTAGGCTCATGACAATTGCAACTACGATGACCCATTTGGTGTGCTGAAACCTCTGAATGATGCTCTTAGACGCAAATCCAATTAGAACTGCATATGCTAGACTAGTTATGAGAAGAAATCTTGGTGGAGTTCTCATTTCGGAGAAGAATGGAATGTGGTGATAACCGATGCTGTATATATCTATTGGTGATTTAGTCCCCATGCTTAGTAGTATGCTTACAAATGAGAAGGTGGCGAAGAGCCACACATATCGATTGTTGCGGTTGGTCACGATACCCAGTAATACCAACACCACAGGAAATAAACGCAACAGCTGAACTACTACAGAATCAGCCGTACTAAAGGCACCTGTGGGATTACAGCATGATCCGGGTCTTAAGCTTATAGCCTGCAGGAAAGTGGCGCTATATCCCGATGCCTCTTCCAGAGTGAAGCTAGTAGCATGGAAAAGATCTGCCTCCCAAAGCAAAGGGAACCACCAGAATGCAGACAACATCAATCCGATTGAGAATATCAAGACAGATGCTAGTGATGTTGTTTTACCTTCCCAATTACGTTGGGATGCCTGCAAAATATGCCAAAGAGCATAGATTCCTAAAAACGGACCCACAAGAAGAGGAAACACTTGTGGGTGAGTCAACACTACCAGTGCTGTGACTATTCCAGCTAAGATGATCTTTCTTGCGGTGGTTATTTGTAGTGCTCTATCTACGGTTAAGAAAAGCAGAGGTAACAATGTGTATGCAAGCCCAAGTCCCCAATGTCCTTCAAATACAGTCTCGATTAAGTGGTAGGGGATAAACATATAGGCAAGTCCGGCAAGGAAGCTACCAATTCTACTGTTGGTAAGTTGATAGACATAATAGTAGGCAAATATACTCGACAGGAAGAATATAAGAAAAAAGAGCACCTTAGTGCCTACTTGTAAACCTAGAGGAGAGAATATGATTAAAAGTGTACTAGTTAGTGGGGGGAAAGGATGAAGAATTGAATGTCCGAGGTAGTGGAAGTTTGTCCACTCCATAATCATATGGTAGTTTATTAGGCCGTCCTGTAGAGGTAGGGAGGTATATAGTCCGGCATAGGCGTCATGTCCTTTAGGGAGTTGTGAGTTGAACCAACCACTAGCTGCAATACAAGAGATAAGTAAAAGTAGAAGTGGTTCAGTGATCTTGTGGATTGATCGTAATCGCACTAGTTTTCCCAGGATACTGAATAACTGATATAAATCCCTACCGTAAGTGATGGTCTTCTTCTGGATGTAAGGTTATGTCCCTACGCGATAGAACCATATGTTACATTGATTATACATTTTTATCCAATGCTGCTGCCATTTTTCAGCATATTAAAAGCATTGATTACTAATGGATAGGTCTGTCGGGTGAATCGGGATAGCTCATTCTGGGTGTGGAAATGTTGTAGATGTGACAGAAACTGATAATTACGGCTAAATACAGGGAGTAGCTCTGGGCAAAATAACTTTGTTTGTTAATAGACTACGTAAAGACGATCTGACTGGAGACAGCTTATTGATGACTGTATTTTTTATTATGGAGGCTGTCTTCAACTATGCGTATCTCCTGGTAATGGCCTGGCTGTTTGACTATCATGATTATGATTTTATAGCTAGCCTAGCTGCGATAGCCGCTATAGGATTTATTGTATCTCTGACCTTTCAGACTTCGACAGCGAAATTTGTCTCAAAGTACAGGTCTGAGAACAAGACAGGCCAAATGAAGCGAATCTGGCGATTTTCCCTAAAGAGTTCGGTTATACTTGGATTGGCACTCTTTATCTTGACGGGCGTATTCAGTATGCCGTTATCCACTTTCTTCAATCACCAAGATCACTGGCATATTGTAGTCTTTTCAATAACACTAATTCTACTATTTGCTCTTCCCGTGAACTGGGGGGTGCTTATGGGGACACAAAGGTTTCGACAATTGGGTGCCACTCATGCGTTATGGGCGGCACTGAAAGTAATAGTGGCCTATGCTTTGGTTGTATTGGGACTTGGACTCTATGGGGCTTTAGGGGCTTATTCTATTGCCTATATAGTAGTATTTATAGTGACTTTCTTCTTGCTCAGATGGTTGAAAGACGGTGAAGATGCACAAATAGATAGAAAAGGTGTGTTGTTGTATACATATAAAACATTAATAGCTATACTCGCATTTGCAACCTTGACTAATATTGATATTGTACTGGTAACACACTATTTGCATGATAGAGGTGCAAGTGATTATGCAATGACTTCTGTTATTGGAAAGATTGCGCTTTATATACCAGCAGCAATAAGTGTGGCCATGTTTCCCAAGAGTACGGAGCTGTTTGAGGCTGGATTCAACACGCGTGGTTTATTGAGGAAGTCATTTGTTTTAACCCTTATTTCTTTAAGTATTGTAATGGTAGCATACTGGTTTGCTGCTGAGCCTCTAATGAACCTTCTTTATGGCAATAAATATCCAATAGCTGCGGATTATGTATTTATATATGGAATAGCTATGGGCCTCTTTGCTCTATGTTTTGTTATGATGAATTATCTACTCTCCCTTAACCAGACAGTTATTCGCTACTATCTAATGCTAGCTATGGTTGTACAGGTTGTAGGTATTGGGTTATTTCATTCTAGTATTGGTCAAGTTGTGAATGTTATATTGATTTCTGCTGTCTTCACAAGTGTCTTGATGTTAGTAATATACCTCTTGTTACGCAGTCGATGGGAGGTGAACCATGCAATGGCGAAGTAGTTATACCAAAATAACCTCCTTATCCTATTGTTTTAAGAAGCAATCAAGCGAACGGTTATTCATTAGTACCAGATTATAAGGATACTAATGGTATTCTTGACAGATACAAGTTGCTTATTTACTATGGTACAAGTTTCCTCCAGGAACATGTGTGAGTTGGTAGTATACCTTAGCAGCGAGTAGATATGCTAACGGAGGTGGATGAACGAACTTAGTATACATGTGGTGTAAGCCACTCTCTGTGGCAAGATATTTCATAGCATTTAGTTAGAGTCCAAGCAAATAACATGAATGAGTATTCTCGAATTTGGCTATTCGTTGAAAGTGTTGTTTGTTAGGATTCTATTTTTTTGTATTTGTGTAGGTAATGGGATTTATAAGGTGGTTTTATGGAGGTAACCTGAAGTGAAGATCCTACTAACTGGTTCTAGTGGTATGGTTGGAACCAGACTCTTTGAAGTTTTGCTGCCGTATCATAAAGTGACAGGATTGGATGTTGAGCCAAATAAATGGAATCCCAAACTTGATGAGAGTACGATAAGGATTGATTTGATGCATCGTGATAACTTGAATATACTCCCCTCTGATTATGATCTTGTTATTCACTTTGCCGCTAATGCTAGAGTGTATGATTTAGTAACTGAGCCCGATCTTGCACTAGAGAACATCATTATGACCTTTAATGTGCTTGAGTTTGCTAGGAACCGAGGAATCAAGCGAATGATGTTTGCCTCTTCCCGCGAAGCTTATGGTAACATTATGCTTCTTGGTCCTGTTTCTGAAGACAGAGTGCAGTTGGAGAATTGCGAGAGCCCGTATTCTGCTTCTAAAGTAGGTGGGGAGGCCATGATGCAAGCTTACAGTAAGGTATATGGGTTAGAGACCGTTATCGTGAGGTTTTCAAATGTGTATGGAATGTATGATGACTCTGATCGTGTCATTCCACTGTGGATACGTAAATGCTTGAAAGGAGAGGATTTGATTGCCTTTGGCGAGCATAAAGTCTTGGATTTTACTTATATAGATGATGCTGTGGCTGGTGTATCTGAAATAATCAACAGATTTAGTGAAGTAGCGGGTCAGACTTTTAATATAGCTTCTGGCAAGGGAACACTGCTCTTGAATGTTGCACAAAAAATACAAAAGTTACTTAGAGCAACTAACAGGATCTTGGTTAAGGAAAGTCGGCCTGGTGAAGTATGGAAATACCAGGCAGATATCTCAAAGGCGAGAGAACTACTTTCTTATCGACCCATGGTAAGCTTGAGTGAAGGATTGGAAAAAACTGTTGAATGGTACAGTCAATATTTAGAGAAAGGGTATATCATATGAGCTCTGGAAAAACCAGAGACATAAGTGTCATTATTCCTTCGCCACCAGGCGTCTATCCTGCAATGGTTCTTGAGTCTTTGCGGCATTTGAAAGACTCTGTGCACAATATAGAGATTTTTGTCGTGGAGGGTAAACAGCCTGCGAGACAGCGCAATGAAGCCATAAGTAAGGCAAAGGGAGAGATACTGTTTTTCTTTGATGACGATGTGACGATACACCCTGATGTTGTAGACAATATGTTAAGACACTATGATGATAAGGATGTTGCAGTTGTAGGTGGGCCGAATTTAACTCCAGAGAATGATTCTCGACTACAGAAGTATTTTGGACTTGTAATGGCATCTAAATTTGGCTGTGCTTCCATGAGTACTCGGTACAAACAGGAAGGTGAGGCACGTGAGGGTGATGAGAATAGTCTAATCTTGTGTAATCTTAGCATCCGACGTTCGGTCATTGAAAAGGACGGTGCTTTTAATGAGGGCCTATGGCCTAATGAGGAGAATGAGCTTCTCCATCGTCTGCAGACGCAGGGATGGAAGTTGATATATGAGCCTCAGGCTGTTGTATATCATAGTCGGCGTCCAACATTAAAAGCTCATGCAAAACAGCTCTTTGGTTATGGGCGCGGACGGTTGGAGCAGACTTTCATCCAACCGTCTTCGTTTAGTCCATTGTTTCTACTACCTACCCTTTTTGTAGTCTACTTGCTACTACTACCATTTGCAGAGCTGTTAATTCCAGTACCTGAGTTTCTCCGTTGGGGTTTTCTTGTCCCTGGTATGTCCTATGTTGGCTTATGCCTGGCGACCGCGGTGAAATCTGCATGGGACGAAAAGGATATCATGTCATTCTTTTGGTTATTGTTGCTAATACCCTTGACACATATTTCGTACGGATTGGGTTTTATCTATGGAGTCTATAAGAAGTTACGAGGTGGTCAGAATAAAAAGACAACAGAAGTCTATATATGGAAATGCTCATTGGATAGTGAACCTGTATGAAGGCTGCGGTTATATATCCACCATTACTTGAGGGTGAGAAGTATCCTCTCCTTGGGCAGAATCGACAGTTCAGATATAGTTCGACTGATACTGTACGTATTTTCCCTCTAGTGCCAGCAAGTGCTGCGACTATGGTGTCTAAATGCTATGAGATACTTTATCTTGACGGGATTAATAGAAGGCTGTCCATGGAAGACTTCATGCGGTCTCTGTGTGATTATAAGCCTGATATAGTGATGATAGAGACAAAGGTTCCTGTAATACGGAAGCATTGGAATTTCATCAATCAGCTTAAGAAGGAGATAGATGTTAAAGTTGCATTGGTAGGAGACCATGTTAGCTTTATGCCTGAGGAGTCAATGCTGAATTCTAATGTTGACTATGTGCTTACAGGTGGTGATTACGATGTACTGTTTCTTAATGTGTGTCAACACATTGATAGTGGTGTTGACCTCATGAACGGTATATGGTATCGGAATGGGCAGAGTATCGGTAATACTGGGACATTTCAATTGGTGGATGACCTTGATTCGATTCCGTTTATTGATAGGGATTTGACTGATTGGGAGACATATGGAGAGGCTTATCTGTATCGTCCGGTGATGTACATACTGTCTGGTAGAGGATGTGGTCGCCCCTTCGGACCTGGTGTATGTACCTTTTGTGTGTGGCAACATGCCTTATGGAGAAGAACTGCTAGGCTGCGTTCACCTGCTAGTGTAGCCAGTGAGATACAGCAGGTTGTTGAGAGATATGGCGTTGTCGAGCTGTTCGACGATAATGAGAGTGGGGCTATTTGGAGCAAGCCATGGCTAGAGCAGTTCTATTTGCAGATGAAAGCAAGAGATCTGATTGGGAAGGTATTGATTTCATCTAATGCTTCTGCTGATGCGCTGGATAATGCTACATGTGAATTACTTGAGAAGATTGGATATCGTCTTCTAAAAATCGGTTTGGAGTCTGGCAATGATGAGACTCTTAAGAGGTTGGCCAAGAGAGAGACAGTAGATCAGATATCACGAGGTGTGAAGACTGCCAAAGACCATGGTTTGAGGATCCACCTTACAAATATGGCAGGCTATCCATGGGAAACAGAGGAGGATGAGGAAAGATCTCGCGAGATAGCCAAAGAATTAGTCATGTACAAAACAAGGTTTGGAGATTCACTGCAAGCAAGTGTTATGATTCCCTATCCTGGAACCCCAATGCATCGGCAAGGTATAAAAGGCAATTGGTTAACTGTGGGACAGAATGACTATGAGAAGTATGACATGTCGCAGCCAGTTATGAAATGTAGCTATGACGCCATGCAGCGATGTGATGATCTCTGGGCTATTCACAGAGACCCTCGGTTCTTACTTAGATCTGCGTTGACACTGCGCTCTAGGAAGGATTTGAGTCTCGCATGGCGGGGAGTAAAGTCTCTCCGTGGCCATACACGAGATTTTTAATCTTGAACGTCCTATTGATAGCTGGTTTAGTGGAGAACTGTTTCTGTAGATAGTGACAAGAGTCTCTTTGCCTGATGCCTTTTTAATAATCGATCAGCTAGACGCTGATAATTAGTTGGCCCTGGTGGTATATTTCTATCATAACTGTAATCCTCTATAGAAACCGGGATGTTTTCCTTAGTTAGAACATAGAGCGAATATCAGTCACGGGGTTCGTTATCCTTGCAAGAGGTTTGATATGGTATATAACATGGGCAACTGGAGATAGTAGGTTTGAAGGTTCGGGGGTGTATTGGAAGCAATAGGTCTTCACTGGAATGAGAGTTCCTCAAAAGTCTCTCACACCTGGTTGCGAGCCTAGATTAACTGCTGTGTGGAAAGAAGATAATTCTACATACTAAATTGCTTCCATTACGGTTAGGTGACATTCGAAAAGACCTTGGGTGGGTATAGAGCTACTCACTTCTCGATTGAAATGTGATGCTATACATTTGGATTGCTTAAGCTGTCTAGATACGCAAGTTATTGGCCAATCTGGTGGAGTGGATGCAACTGCGGATACCAGATGTAGAAGGGCTGAATTTGCGCGATTTTAATTTGCAGTGTTATCGTATTGATGGTAATGTCATCTACGTTAAATCATTGACTTGACAGCGTACTTTTCTTCTTTGCCAGTATGATGATGTCTCCCTTGAAATGCTGTGTCAGCCATACCAATCTTGTGAAAGGAGATGTTTGTGCTGTTTGGAGGATCTCGAATTCCTTGCCAATGATTGATCCGAATGCCTTCGTGCTCCAATTATGTACATGTGTCTTGTCAAATAGCACCCTCTTTGTCATATATCCCCAAACCAGCTGAACTGGATGGTATGGATTAGCATATCCGAAAACTGTAATTCCATCATCCTTCAGTAGCTCTCTATTCATTATTGTGAACAGCTGGTCCCTATTCTGGTCTTCCAGGTGCTCTATGATGTTATTGCATACAATGATGTCAAATTTGTTGGCAAAAAGTCCGTTGGCACATTCGAGTATATTATGGCAAAGGAATTCCATCTGAGGATAGAGGCTTCTCGCTATCCGAATGGCCTCCTGGTTACTGTCGATGCCAATAACCTTTCCTATGTCATTCAAATAGCTTGTCAGATAACCAATCCCACACCCAATATCTAGAATTGACCTATCGGTAGCTGGAGAGCTCTGTTGGATATAATGTTTAATCTGGCGAAAACTCTCAACACAGTCCAGATTGATCTTCACTGCCGGTAAATAGGTTTTATAATATGATGACTTTTCATCGAGATAAAAATCCTGCGGTGTTTTCATGCTCGACCTACAAATCCTCCTGTTTTATGGCTGAATCTGTATAATAATCAAGACCAATATGTCAATACTAATGCTCCTCTGCGATCGGAAATTCTATATGCATGAATGTAACTATGGCTAGCCGATTGTTCGGTCAGCCACTTCTTGTCTCAATATAAGATCCTTTGCCATTATTAAAGTGGTCTTAAGAGACTGAGTTCCACCTCCGGCAAAACCCGTGATCTTATCGATTCTGAGGCCGAAACCGACTATTGAAAGGAAAAGCCCAAGGTTCTCAAGATATAGTGCTGCTCTTCGGGTTCTCATGCTGAGACGGTATAGTAGGTATGATGTCCATGGAACGAAGTTAAATTCAACTGGCTCTAGTTTGCACCCGACCACAGAAACATCATTGTTCTTGCGTTGTAGTCGCTTCATTGCGTATCGAAGCGCTGGAATACCGGACGGTTTTTCTCCCATCAGTCGGGCACCTACCATGTCAACGGCAAGCGGATCCTTGCCACAGAGTATTTTCCCCACGTACTTAGGCTGCCCTTCCAAAGGACCTGCTCCCTGCAATCCTATGATTGCATCTATGATACTCAAATCTGGTTGAAATGTTGTGTTCATGATAAAGAGTGCTTCTGGGAGAAAGGGATGAAGCCTCATACGAACACTTTTATGAGATGGTATACCCCAGGCATTCTTCCAAATCCCAGACATGCGTTCATGTACATGGCGTTTGAGATTTGCTACTGTTATGAAGTAGTCAATCGAAAACAATATTTCAGGCACTTCGATAGCTCGAATCTTCTCATTGTCAGGAGTAATGAGTTTTACTACTTCGTGCTTGGCAAGATCTACGAGATCTACATTTGAATATCTGGATGCAAGTTCCTCGTATCCAAGCCTCCTAAAAGCATCTTTTATAGTACCGTCGCTATCTGTTTCAATAACAATGATTTTACATCCTTTGGCAGTCTTGTTGACGTGATTGATTACAGCTTCAACGACAGCAACGTGAGTGGTCATGCCACTCTCAGGAGGATTCTTATCGGTGGTCAAGTTTGGCTTGATTGCAATCAGGGAGTTGTTTTCAGGAATAAATCCTCCAGAAAGTTCAATCGCCTGTTCCACTGCATTGGTTATGCTGCCAGAATGGTCCACATCTATCAGAGCTACTTCATAAGACATTGGCTAGACCTCCACAAAGGTGTTCTTCTCGAATGATTGCTTGGCTGCTTCAAGGACTCTTAGCACAGTTAATGCATTGTCTCCGGTGATGGATGGTGGCCTATTGTGTATGATTGAATCGATAAAGTCCTCAATCTCTTTACGATAGGAGGTTTGTGATAAGGGGACTCGTGGATGCATAACGAACTTAGGGACTATTGTTTGAGGTCCCCTTACCCTTCCGATGAGGGTTCCTGCTTTGTACACTGTGATGGGGGGAGTGGTGTATTCAGTGACGATCTTTCCCTTGGTTCCCAGTATTCTAATTGACCTATCAACAGCATCCCAATTCTTGAATCCGGGTACGTAGAAGTTACCGATGTGTCCGACAACACCATTGCTAAACTGGAGAATTATATTTGCATGAGATTCAGCATTATCTTCTTCTTCCGTCTTTTGAAGCAATGCGGCCACTCTATCGATACGGGCATCATCAAAGTACCATCTCATTAGGTCCACACTGTGAGCTGAATAGTCCAGGAGCATCCCTTCATCTTCCTTGATGACAAGGGTTTCACTGTGGACCTCTGCGTAAAACACCTTTCCAATTGTTCCATTCCTTATCAAATCCCTAGATTTGATGTGATTAGGCAAAAAGCCCATAAAGTGTCCTACCATTAGCTTCAGATCTTGCTGAGTTGCAGTTCGTACAAGTGCTTCAGCTTCTGAGGAAGTCTGTGCTATGGGTTTTTCAACAAAAAGATGTTTCCCTGTTTCTAGTATCTTCATGCCGATATTTGCATGTGTGGGTGTCGGTGTGCATAGTACAACTGCTTCAATATCCGATCTTGATAGAAGTTCATTTACATCACTGTGACTGTGATTTCGATCGATATTGAAGTTGTTACATGCATCTTGAAGTTTGGTGGCATCACTATCACATAGTCCAACTAGCTTTGCCTCAGCTATACTGAGAATATTAGGAATATGTGCCGTTGTTGCGATGAATCCACATCCAACAACGGCTATATTTACTCTTTTCACTTAATACATCCTCATTATGACCGACATATATTCATATCGTTTATTCATTGACCATTTAGAAAATATCTAAAGTTGTATTCATGCGATGGAGCGTATCCTTCTGGTAGAGAGGATTATTGAAGTCCTGCATTGATCATGTAATCACATACACCTAAGAAAGTCCTGTCCGATAGTACAAATATATGGACTAAGATACAGAATATGAATTCAGTCATCAGCCATTTTGTTAATTAAACGAGAAGAACCATACATACAATGCTCGGATGATCATACGATCATTAGGTCGACGCGCGAAGCGTGTCGACCTAAACAAGACTTAACAATCTGATGTATTCTTAAAAGATAATAAATTACCTGCTATGGCTTGCAGTCAATTAAATCTCTACTAATTGCCGTATTGACTGTAGATGACCTACCATTCTAGTAGTTGCCACAGTGGATATTCATCGGTCCTGTTAAGTCTCGTTGCTTATACCAACGATCGCTGACATGTGATGTTTTCTAACATTTGATTCCTGCTGGCTAGAATCCTTTCCCTGGAGGCTGCCGGTCTCTAGTAGTAAGTCGCATATGATATGTGCTGCTACCATATAAGCCCCTTGCATTCGTGAAGTATCCGTAGATGGGATTGAAAGTACATAGTCTGCTATCTGGTGGGTTTTTTCGTTCTGTCCAGTAAAGGCCACTTTAACTGCTCCGATTTGCTTCTTTCATAGCCAACAAGACACTGATTGAATCTCCACTAGTACTCATCACAATAACTACATCGTTTTTCTTGCTAAGACAATGCACCTGTCACTAAAACACAGTGTCATATCCGAAGTCATTAGCTATTGTCGTAAGACGAGCTGTATTTGCTGTTAGTACAATCACTGCCAAGGTAGCACAATCATGCCGAAGCCTTCCGATTAGTTCATCCGTAAAGTGCTCTGCATTTGCAGCACTGCTGCCATTGCCAAAAAGAAGGACCTTGTTCCCTCTTTGAAATGCCCGAACTAGTTGGTTGGCAATGAATTTAAATATGGAGGTGTTTTGATGAAGATATCGCATAAGGTGGATGCTTTCTTCAATCTGTTTTTCAATGGGGGTTTCACAATTCACTTGAACTTAATTACCGTTCACTTTCCAGGTTTATACTCCTTGCGTATCGAAGGAGAAACGGACAATTTGTCCTCCAAGTTGGGCTAATTGATCTGCCACAATATGCTTTTTATCAAATTGACATAGTAACAGAATATAGCCACGTTCACCTGCTCCCAATAGATTTACTCCGATTGCTTCATATTGTCTTGCTGTGTCATAAGCGTATCGATATGTGAATCGCTTATCTTGTCTGAAAACTGTTTCTTGCTATATCATGCCGAGTCTAGCAGTTATCCGAACTTATTTCAGGTAACCTTGTTGCAGGGCTTCTCTCATGTCCACGGAGAGTGTCTTAGTTTCACCTAATGCCTTAAGTACTTCTGATTTCCCTGCTTTATAGCTTTCAACTTGGTCGTCAATGATTCCTGCCGACAACCTTTGTTTACCCGTGTAACACAGCATTAGTCTATACTCGAGTTCATTCAGAATACCTTGGTCGAGGTCAAGTGGATTCACAATTGTAGTAAAATAATGAAATTCCATAAAATTAAATCCGCCGAATGCTGCGGCGTGTTGATCCTGCCTACCTCCTTTAATAGACAATTCTTCTCGTTCGATATGATAGGCCAACTCTGCGATTTAGTACGTGGACAGGCATGTGCTGTGTAGCTGGCTTAGAGAGCTTATCATTGAAACTACTAATGTAGAAGAAGAGCCTATCACTGTTCCTGGTGGAGGGTCGCTATGGAGAAAAAGATCGCAGCTTCGTGTTACCCCAATGGCTTTGGCGGCTGCTTTAACCAAGTCCAGGTTACCGTCGTATGTGAATTCTCCATTTGTGAAGTAATTAACATAGTTATCATAGTCAAGAGACTTGGCACTAATGCACTCATCATCACGGACTACTAGGGTTGTATATATGTATTTATCGATAGTAGCACTAAGTGTCACACCTCTGCATTTCTCTGGGCAAGGTGATACATCTATTCTCCCACTACTAAAACCGATCCTTAAAGGAACCTTGCTTTTTACGATCATGCCAGTACTCGAATTCATATCTCAAGCCACCGATTGCTCCATGGAGGCATTGCAGAACTACCTTTACATGGATGCTATCGTTGAGTAGCATATCATATAAGCAAGTGGGTATAAAAAAACAAGGTTATTATATCAGTTGACCTATCTCTGTCAATTAAAGGTAACTGTGGTAGATTTTGCACCAACGGGTGAGAGGTTTTAAAATATCGGTCAGCATTTGGCTATTTAAACAGAAATCCGTTATCCCTCTTTCTGGATTGTGAAGCAATAGATGTATCAAGGTTTATCGATGTCTGGGGGACGGTAATCGTACGATCGCGATACTTGGTCGTTATATTGAGATGGCGTGGTTGTCGAGTTCGGTAAGGAGTATGGATGAGCCCAAGATTAGATGATATAACAACTCAGCGTAGGTTAAAGCTGAAGGAAATGAGAGAGAGGGGTATCGATCCGTATCCTTCTCGTAGTAGCGTCACTCATTCGATAGAAGACACCTTGCAGTTATTTAAGCAATTGGGTGAGACGAATGCGGCTGATGTTGATATAAGCCTTGGGGGGCGTGTTGTGGGACGTCGTGACATGGGCAAAGCCACTTTCCTGGATATTCAGGATGGAACTGGCAATATGCAGAGTTATTTTCGTAGTACTGAATTGGGTGAGGGGAAATACGGCCTTCTGAAAAGCTTTGACATAGGTGATTTTATTGAAGTTAAGGGTGTTTTGTTTAGGACTCGTACCGGGGAGGTCACTCTTAGGGTCTCTGATTTCGTCATGCTTGCCAAGGCACTTTTACCTCTACCTGAAAAGTGGCACGGATTGGTTGATGTTGAAAAACGATATCGGCAGCGATACCTTGACCTGATATCTAATGAAGATGTGAGGAGAGTCTTTTTAATCCGTAGCCGTGTTATCGCTGCTATTAGACGCTTCTTAGATGATCGTGGATTCATTGAAGTTGAGACACCTGTATTGCATCAGATAGTCGGAGGAGCTAGGGCTCGTCCCTTTACTACACATCATGAGACCTTGGATCAGGACCTATATCTACGAATCGCGACAGAACTACACCTAAAGAGGCTCATTGTAGGTGGTTTTAATAAGGTATATGAGATTGGCCGCATCTTTCGAAACGAAGGCATTTCCACAAAGCATAATCCAGAGTTTACTACGTTGGAAAGCTATGAGGCGTATTCTGATTATAATGATGTAATGAAAATGACGGAGGACATGATTTCATCCGTTGCCCTGCAGGTTCTCAATGACGCAAAAACCGAATTCGCAGGTGATGTCATAGATTTTACTCCTCCATGGAAACGCCTCAGATTGAAGGATGCTATCCTGGATAGGTGTGGCCTTGATATTGAAGAGGCTTTATCCAGAGAGGATGGTGCTCAATACCTACGTCTCAGTATGCAGGAAAAGGGAATGGAAGTAGAAGATACCTTGAGTCCTGCCTATTTAATTGACAAACTTGTTTCAACCTATGTTGAGCCCTATCTCATTCAACCGACGTTTCTGGTAGACTATCCTGTAGATACCACCCCCCTGGCAAAGAGAATGCCCGACAATCCACTAGTGGTGGAACGTTTCGAGGTCTTTGTATCGGGAATGGAGATTGCTAATGCATTTACTGAACTAAACGATCCTGAGGATCAGACCAAGCGTTTCATGGATCAAGAAAGCTGGCGGGATCGTTTTGGGGATAGTGAAGCCGAAAGGTATCAGGAGGATTTTATAACAGCTCTAGAATATGGTATGCCTCCTACCGGCGGATTGGGGGTTGGGATCGATCGTTTGGTAATGCTTTTAACGGGGCAGCAATCTATTCGAGATGTAATACTCTTTCCACAACTGAGGACAAAGGAGTAGTATCCTATGCTCAGCATTCAATTGATACGTCGTGATCCAGAATTGATCCGGGATACGTTGCAGAAACGTCATGATGATGAGACGATTCTTGACAACATATTGGAGCTTGATCAACAGCATCGTAATCTATTGCATCAGGTGGAGACCCTCAAGTCCCAACGGAAGAAGGGAAGTGAACAGATAGGTCGACAGATGCAATCTGGAGACAAGTCAGTAGGTGATAAAGCAATCAATGAGATGCGACAGGTTGGCGATCAGGTAAAAAGGTTGGAGACACATAGTACCAAAGTGAAAGAAGACCTACAGGACCTTTTGTTACGATTGCCGAATATGCTGCATCCCAGTGTTCCGGTGGGTAATGATGAAACCGATAATATAGTGGTTCGTACTTGGGGTGAGGAGCGGTCCTTTGACTTTGAACCAAAACCACATTGGGAATTGGGTGAAAAACTAGATATCATAGATTTTGAGAGAGGTGTCAAACTCTCCGGATCGCGGTTTTATGTATTAAGAGGTTTCGGTGCTGCTCTGCAGCGAGCATTGATCTCTTTCATGTTAGATCTCCATAATAAGATTCATGGATATACTGAAATATATCCCCCGTATATGGTAAAACAGGAATGCATGGTAGGATCCAGCAACCTGCCAAAATTTGCCGATAATCTTTACCATGATGCGGAGGAAGACTTCTGGTTTGTTCCTACAGCAGAGGTGCCTCTTACAAACCTCCACAGAGACGAGATAATAGAAGCTGCGACGTTGCCCTTGTACTATGTGGCTTATACAGCCTGTTTTCGCCGTGAGAAGATGGCGGCGGGAAAGGACACCCGAGGAATGAAAAGAGGGCACCAGTTCGATAAGGTGGAGCTATATAAGTTTGTAATTCCTGAGACCTCTGATCAGGAGTTGGACAAACTACTGTCGGACGCTGAAGAAGTGTGTCAAAGGCTAGGGCTTCACTATCGTATAGTGCAACTCTGTACCGCGGACCTGGGGTTTGCTTCTCAGAAATCCTATGATATTGAGGTATGGGCCCCGGGATGTCGAGAATGGCTGGAGGTGAGCAGTTGCAGTAACTGTGGTGATTTTCAGGCAAGAAGGGCTGGTATTCGTTACCGCCCTCAACCTGGAGCGAAACCGCAGTTTGTCCATACCCTTAATGGTTCTGGCTTGGCATTACCGCGAGTGTTGATTGCCCTATTGGAAACATATCAGCAATCCGATGGTAGTGTGATTGTTCCAGACGTGTTGAAATCATACTTGGATAGTCGAATCTAGCTCAATGGATTATATCTGGTATAGACTTAGCTGGGTTAGCAGTGCTGGCAATCGAGTGCTAAAATATAACAAGAGGTTAGTTTAAGGACTACAAGCTTGAGTGTGAGGGGGAATGGGATCATGCCTGTTTATGAATACGAGTGTTGTCGCTGTCATAGCAGATGCGAACAGAGGCGAGGCTTTGAAGATGATGATGCTACCTTCTGTTCTGAATGTGGAGGGACAATGCGTCGTCTTTTCACACCGGTCCCGATAATCTTTAAAGGGAGCGGTTTTTACTGTACAGATCATAGAACTTCCTCTGGAGGGGGGGGGGATGGGAATAAGACCGAATCTACCAAAGAGCAATCAGGGAAAAAAGAGGAAACGAAGACATCAGAGTCGAAGGATACAGCTGTGAATAAGTCAGACTGACTCAAGAGGAGACGATGACAAAGAGAGACTACTATGAGGTTCTTGGGGTACCTCGCAATGCTGATGAATCTGCCCTAAAGAAGTCGTATCGTAATCTTGCAATGAAGTATCACCCTGATAAGAACCCTGACGATCCTCAGGCAGTTGAACAGATGAAGGAGATCAATGAAGCCTATGCGGTTCTCAGTGACGCTGAAAAACGTAAGCTATATGATACCTATGGGCATGCTGGACTTGGGGGATTTACTCAAGAAGACATCTTTCGTGGCGTAGACTTTGGTAGCATATTCGAAGAGATATTTGGTAGGGGTTTTGATATAGGAGGTAACCTGTTCGATGGTCTCTTTGGTCGTAGGGATAGTAGAAGAAGAAGGCCAAGACAGACACGAAGAGGGATTGACCTCAGATATGATTTAAATATGACATTGGAAGAGGTTTTCTTTGGGGGTGAGAAGAAGGTAGAAATCCCCAGGATCATAAGGTGCGACAAATGCGATGGTTTAGGAGCTAAAGAGGATGATGTGAAAACATGTGAGGCATGTGAGGGCTCCGGACAGCGTATAATGGAACAACGGTCCGCATATCGTATAGTAAGACAGGCAAGTATATGTACAAAGTGTGGGGGCTCAGGAAGGATTATCAAGGAACCCTGTGAAAAATGTAATGGGAATGGCGAGCTCGAGATCTCTCGAGAGATTATAGTAGAAATACCGGCAGGTGCTGATACCGGACACCGGATAAAGGTCGAGGGTGAAGGTGATGCAGAATTTGAAGGGGCTAAACCCGGTGATCTGTATGTTGTCCTTCAAGTGAAAAAGCATGATATATTTGAGCGACATGGTGACGATATATATGTAATGAAGGACATCAGCTTCCCGGAGGCTGCTCTTGGGGAGAGAGTTAATGATGTGCCGGGTCTCAATGAGGTGCTATCAGTAGATTTGACAGAGGGCACTCAGACAGGGACAGTATTTAGATTGGAAGGAAAGGGTATGCCTCATCTGGATGGGCATGGACGGGGGGATCAGTATGTTGTGGTCAAGGTGATTACTCCTACAAACCTTACCAAGGAAGAGAAAGAACTGTTGAGACAATTCGAGAAGTCGAGGAGAGAAGAAGCGAAGTCAGGTAAGGGGTGGAGGTCATGGATATAGAGGATAGAATAAACCATGCTTCACAGAACACGGAAGTGGTAAGACCCCCCAAGCAAACGTTAGCCACCTTTGGGGTAACCGTCATTGACTACTATCTGGTGACTGAACCTGTGTATGCGGAATCGTCAAATGGGTCAGATGAAACGGTGGTTCGGAGGGGATGTGTGGTTGCTGAAAAACCTCGTGTAGTGACCCCCATGTACCTTATGAGATTAGACGGATTTGGTGAGAATGCTAAGCGGTATTTTCAAGAGCTCGCTCAAGCGAGTCCAACAATGACAGGTTTATATTATAGCTATAGGAATGAGGTTAAGAGTATTGATATAGTATCAGAGCCCCTTGCTACTGTAGTAAATAGGCTTAATGAAGTATTAGATCGAGAGGGGAATCCCTTAGCCACGATCATTAAAGGGATTGACGAACTGTGGGATGTTTCATTATTAAAGTTCATTACAGAATTAACTGAACAGTCGGTGAATAGTAATATTGTTGAATTTGGTGGAAGAGGGCTTTTGGGGATCGATAGTTCTGGTGGTACAAAACATGGAAGATATATAATTGAAAATCTTTTTAAACAAGCAGAGGTGGATGTCTCGCGAGCTACTGAGCTAAAACAGGAATTAGATAGATGGGGCTTCTTTTACGAATATGAGGATAGGTTTCTTGATCTGTTCAGGAAGATATAATCATAAAGTTAGAAGCAAGGAAAGAGACATACGATGGGTGAGATGAAGAGCGCCTTTGAGAAGGCAATGGAAAAGGTGGAGAAACTTGAAAAGGCTAGTCCTGAGGAGTTGCTCAGAACCAAAGGTCTCACTGCAGGTAATTCCCATGCAGCCAAATTCATGTCTGATCCTGACTACCATCTCAAGGATGAGATGGTGGGATATTCACCAGAGTTAATGATGTATGTGTGTGAAGGTGTAGAGGAAACGTTACTCAGGAATATAACCTTACCACAGAACCAGAAAGCCGGTCAGACTAATAAAAGAGCGATGCAGGGACTATCTGCTATAAAAAAGGATAAGTCTAAGTTAAAGTCCATATTTAGTAAGATAGATCAGCTGTGTGATTACTATGATAAGGCAAGACATCATAATTACTCTGAATTGAAAAGGTTCTTTCAGTCTCGGATCGAGGGAATGCAGAAGGGAATGGAAGCAAGGAGTAACATAGGTGCTGAAATTGAGGCACATCCTCAGTTTCAAGAAGAATGGCGCAAGGTTTTAAACGAATTAAACACCCAGTATGGGCAGGTGTTATCGGATCATAAGGAGGAGATACGGAGTCTCCCTTGGATTCAATAATACTAGATGAAACGTGGGCAAAATGATACGGCTGATGGCAAATGTGCAAATATGACAGAGTAAATGACATCATAGTATGCAATAAGCACTAGTTATTATTGATATATTGGGGATAGTATGTCTCAATTGCACAAAATGGTAGCTCAGCTTGACTTGTTGGTCCCAAGTTCCTAGAATGTGCCCAAATGGAGGTGAAAGGAGGAGCCTGTGACTGTAGAAGAACTTAAGGAGAAGTATGTGGGCATGGAAGGCGAGTCCATGCAAATGGAGGTTGATAACAGTAACATAAAGATGTATGCTCAAGCCGTTGGGGATCTTAATCCTCTATTCATAGATGATGAGTATGCTGCTAAGTCAAGGTATGGTGGACTGATTGCACCTCCGGGATTCTGGGGATGGCCGTCCAAGGTAGGGGCGCTTCCTGCTCTTATGATGGAATTCATCGGAGGTATTATGGGGGCGGGATATCCTATTCTACTCGATGGTGGAGTGGAAATGGAGTTCGAGCGGCCTATACGACCTGGCGATAAGTTAACAGGCACGCCAAAGATAGAGGATGTGTCCTCGCGAACTAATAAATCTGGAAAGACTATGGTCTTTGGGACCATAGGTACAACCTATGTGAATCAGAAGGGCGAGCTTGTTGGTAAGGTGCACAATATGTTGATGTGTCTGAGTCTATAGCTATTATCTCCCCTGTGGTTTGCTAGGGGGAAAGGTATCGGATATTTTGCCGAAGGAGGAACAATGGCTGAGCAGTTGTATTGGGAGGATGTGCAAGAGGGCACAGAGGTAACTCCCCTTTCTAAAATTGCTACTACAGAAATGCTGGTCCGGTGGGCCACTGCAGGTCTGGATTTTAATCCGTTGCACTATGAGGATGCCAATGCTAAGGCCCAGGGACAAGCTGGAGTTATCGTTCATGGTCAGCTAAAGCGTGCTTGGCTAGTACAATTGATGACGGACTGGATAGGCGAGCAGGGTGCTTTGAAGAAGCTAGCATGTTCATTTAGGGGGACAGATACTCCCAGGGGAATGGCTATGATAGGTATTCCCAAAGAGGGTGAGACCTGGTGGTGCAAGGGAAATGTAACCAAGAAGTATGTTGAAGGAAATGATCATCTTGTGGAATGTGAGATCTGGGTTGAGAATGGTCAGGGAACCCGCACAACCCCAGGATCTGCTATAGCGATACTACCGTCAAAGGGCTAGTAGGGCGATAGGATTTGGTTGCTTCAATCTACGTAGCAGATTAATGTCACAAATGACTATTGCTAAGGGGGCGAGCAGTGTCATCAAGTTTATCGGAGGCAGATAAGACCAGACTTTTGGAGGAGTTGCGGGAGAACGTTAATAAAGCAGAAAAGAGTGTGGTCGTTGAGATTGATAAGAGCATGATAAGAAGGTTCGCTCAAGCAATAGAAGATCCTAATCCGCTTTGGCAGGATGAGGAATATGCAAAACAGATTGGTTCTGGTGGGATTCTTGTTCCACCAGAATTTTTTTGTACTTCTATGATGTCTGGAGGGGGATGTCGTCCTGAAGTTCCTCTTCCCTATGATCGAATACTAGATGGGGGAGGTGATTGGGAATTTCTCTTGCCAGTCAAGGCCGGAGATACAATAACCTCATCTGCAAAGTTGGTCGAGCTACGTGAGAAACAAGGGAAATCGGGTAATATGCTGTTTCTCACTTTTGAAACACTTCATAAGAATCAACATGATGAGTTGGTGGCAAAGAGTCGAGGCGTAACCATCAATCTAGAATAAACTCCGATTATAGGTGTGTAATGGCGAGTCAGCTCTTCTTTGAGAATGTTGAAGTAGGTATGGAGATTGGTCCTCTGGTGAAGCACCCAACAAGCCGACAATTAGTCAAATGGGCTGGGGCGTCGGAGGATTTTTATGAAATCCACTACGATAAGGATTTTGCATTAAGCACAGGTTTGCCTTCTCCAATTGTCCATGGAAGGTTAAAGGCTGCTTTCTTGGGGCAGCTTATGACTGACTGGGCAGGAGATAAAGGTATTGTACGCAAACTTAGCTGTACCTATCGTGGTATGGATATTGTTGGAGAGGATGTTATATGTAAGGGAAGAGTGACTCAGAAGTATGTCGAAGACGATGCAAACTGTGTAGAATGCGAAATCTGGACGGAAAACCGGAAGGGGGAAAGAACCACTCCTGGTAGTGCTATCGTGGTTCTTCCAACTCGAGGTTAATTAGGGTGGGGCAAAAACTAGGAGAAGGAGGCACATATGGCAAAGTTGTTAGAAGGTAAGGTGGCGATTGTCACTGGAGCAGGTCGGGGTTTGGGAAGAGGTGAAGCTCTATGCTTAGCCCAGGAAGGCGCCAAGGTGGTTGTGAATGATGTTGGTGGGCATTTTGACGGAACAGGCACCGGTCAAGGACCTGCCGATGAGGTTGTCTCAGAGATCAAGGCGGCTGGTGGTGAAGCAGTGGCCAACTATGGTAGCGTATCGGATTTCCAGGCGGTTAAGGTAATGGTCGATACGGCCATTGAAAAGTTCGGCCAGCTAAACATAATTGTAAATAATGCTGGTATTCTGCGCGACAGGATGCTGTTTAATATGAGTGAGGAAGAGTGGGATGCCGTAATAGCGGTTCATCTTAAGGGTACATTCAATTGTATTAGGCATGCTTGTGGTTATTGGAGAGAGCAACATAAAGCTGGCAACAATCTCAAGGGCAAGTTGGTCAATACCGTATCTGATGCAGGTCTGCTGGGCAATGTTGGACAGACCAACTATGGTGCTGCTAAGGCTGCAATTGCTGCACTAAGTATGATAGTAGGTAGAGAGATGTCCAGGTATGGTGTGGTATCAAATTGTGTTGCCCCCATGGCCAGAACCAGGCTGACAACCGAAGCTACTCCTTCCATGGCTGGATTTATGGGAGCTGCGGTGCCCGAAGGCCAGTTTGATATGCAAGATCCAGACAATATGGCACCATTGGTTGCATTCTTAGCTTCGGATCTTGCTGACAACGTAAATGGTGAGGTTTTTAGGCTATTAGGGAACAGGGTATGGTTACTCAGGGGATGGCATAATGTTGACACTGTAGTTAAGTCCGAGATGTCGAAGTGGACTCCCCAGGAATTAGATAGTGCTGTAAAGGGCATGCTGGAGAAAGCAGGTCCGCAGGAAGACTTGACCTCTATGATGATGCAGGCTATGGGTGGTGGGTAGAATTACTTTCCACATCTAATGCATGTGAGGAAACTCGAGCTACTCTGTGAGGCCTAGTGCTTGCGGCAGGGTAGCTCGTTTATTAACATCTCATGTTCCATTTCTTAGGATGTCGTAGTGGTTAGGATAGCGAGACTTCGGATGGAGGACAGAATTGACAAAGTTCCTGGAAGACAAAGTTGCTATCGTTACTGGTGCGGGGAGGGGTATTGGAAGAGGACATGCAATGCTACTGGCCGAGAAGGGGGCCAAGGTGGTGGTGAATGATCCCGGGGTACACTTCGATGGAACTGGTGAAACAAAAGGTCCTGCTGATGATGTGGTAGCGGAGATTAAAGCTGCTGGCGGAGAAGCTATAGCAAATTATGAAAGTGTAGCCGATTTCCAAGGGGCAAAAAAGATAGTCGATTGTGCCATACAGAACTATGGCAAACTGAATATTCTGGTTAATAACGCTGGGATCCTACGGGATCGCATGATATTCAATATGGCCGAAGAAGAATGGGATGCCGTAATAGCGGTGCATCTGAAGGGTACATTTAATTGTATGAGGCATGCCTGTGGCTATTGGAGAGAGGAATTCAAAGCAGGTAGGAATCATAAAGGCAAGATTATCAATACTACATCGGATTCAGGGCTTCTGGGTAACGCTGGACAATGCAACTATGGAGCGGCAAAAGCAGGGATTGCTGCTCTCACCATTGTTGTGGCTGAGGAAATGTCTAGATCTGGTGTTTGCTGCAACGCGGTTGCACCGGGTGGAAGAACAAGAATGACTACCGATGCCATGCCTGCTCAAGGGGCTCTGATGGCTAAGCCGCCGGAAGGAGAGTTCGATATGTTCTCTCCTGATAACGTAGCTCCTGTTGTGGTTTTCTTGGCTTCTGATGAAGCAGACGGGATTTCTGGAGAAGTGTTTAGGAGTTTCGGTGATCGTATTTGGTTTCTTCGTGGTTGGCACACTGTCGAATCGAGAGGACATGGGAAATCTCGCTGGACACCGGAAGAACTAGGTCCTGCTATTAAGGAGATGATGCAGAAGGCTCCGCCAAAGGAGAATATGACGGCTGCCTTTGGGGAGCTGTTGACATAGTACGTATTTACAGCAGGTGTCATCTAATGATGACGCTGTAATAAGAGCAATACTAGTTAGGGGATACCACTGAAAGGTGCTGCAGGTTCAGTGGTATTTCTGCTGTTCTGGACAAATCATGATTAGTGTGAGGAGATAGAAATTGGGAAAACTAGATGATAGAAATGCAGTGGTGACTGGTGGTGGGGGTGGTATTGGGAGAGAGGTGTGTCTAGCTTTGGCTTCAGAAGGTGCCAAGGTGCTCGTAAATGATGTAGGTGCTGCTAGAGATGGCGCTGGTAGTGATGTGTCTGCTGCTGATAAGGTTGTGGCAGAAATCAAAGAGCGTGGGGGCACTGCAATATCGAACCATGATTCGGTAGCTAGCTTTAATGCGGCTGAGGCTATGATCAAAATGTGTGTTGATAGCTTTGGTAGTATTGATATATTGGTAAATCTGGCTGGTCCGCTTAGGGAACGGATGATTTGGAATATGACTGAAGAAGAATGGGATACTGTGCTCACCGTACATCTGAAGGGTACATTCAATTGCTCCAGGCATGCCTGTGTTCAGATGAAGCAGCAAGGTAGGGGGAGGATAATAACTGCGGTTTCTGATGCTTGGAGAGGAACTGTCGGACAATCCAACTATGGTTCTGCAAAGGCTGGGATGGTTGGGTTAACTAGGGCCATGGCTCGTGAGATGGGCAGATTTGGTGTGACTGCCAATGCAATTGCCCCAATTGCAGCTACCAGGATGACTCTTGATGAAGGTGTGAAAGCTGGGATGAAGAAGAGGTTGGAGTCGGGGCTTATTACCCAAGCCTACTACGACAATCTGATGAGGATGCCTGGACCAGAATTCGTCGCTCCCATGGTGGTCTTCTTAGCTACTGATGCAGCTGCCAACATCAATGGTCAGGTGTTTCATATAGAGAAAGGTCGAGCTTCAATCTATTCTGAGCCAGTTGAGGTGAGGGCAATCTACAAGGGTGAGAATGGGGGTATGTGGACTGTGGATGAGTTGGAAGAGTTGGTACCTAAAACTCTATTGGTTGGCTATACCAATCCGGCTCCACCTCAGACTGAGGAAAAGAAGTCTGAATAGCTATCTAGTATAATTATCAGTGAGGTTGAATTATGGGTGAAAGATTGCTTGGTAAGGTTGCGGTGATCACTGGTGCAGGCCGGGGGATTGGCCGAGAGATGGCATTAGCCATGGCTGCTGAAGGTGCTAAGGTTGTAGTTAATGATCTGGGTGGGGGTACAGATGGAACCAGTGCATCTAAAGGTCCTTCGGATGAGGTAGTTGCTGAGATTAAGAGTTTGGGGGGAGAAGCAGCATCCAACTACGATTCTGTGACCACTGAAGAGGGTGGAGCAGCTATTATCAAGACTGCTGTGGATAACTTCGGTAGAGTAGACATACTGGTTAACAACGCTGGCATCTTGAGGGATCGCATGATTTGGAATATGACTGAGGAGGAATGGGAAACGGTAATCAAGGTCCATCTCTATGGTCATTTCCACTGTACAAAACCAGCGGCTGCGCTAATGAGGGAACAAAAAGGCGGAAGAATAATCAATATGACCTCGGCTTCGGGTCTATATGGGAATGCAGGGCAGCCCAATTATAGTGGGGCAAAAGCTGGGGTTATTGGATTCACTAAGTCCTGTGCCTTAGCCTTGGGCAAATATGGAGTAACGGCCAATGCTATCTCTCCTTCAGGTAGTACTAGACTTATGCGTACTATGCCGACAGATAAGGCACGTGATTTGGCTAAGAGAAGAGGATTGGTTCCTGTGGGTGTGGATGTGGATGCTCTTTCAGAAGATGAGCTATTTGATGTGATATTCGGATCACCAGCAGATATTGCACCATTAGCAGTTTATTTGTCTTCCGACGAAGCAATCAATATAAATGGCCAGGTGTTCGCTGTGTTTGGAAGTAAGATAGCTCTAATTGCGCCTACGGTTGAGCTAAAGAGTATCCATAAACTTGGTCGATGGACTCAAGATGAGCTATCGGTGGTAGTACCTCAAACTTTAGGTTTTGGTCTGGTAAATCCTGCCCCACCCGAATCACCTAAGTAGTGGTCTACTATAGATTTGTAACTGCTGCTATTTGATGATAGTGCTGCTTTGAGAAGCTAACCTTATATAAGGTTAGCTTCTTTGTTTAGGTTGGATTGGGGATGCATTGGAAATGGGTTCTAGGCATGTGCTTTATTCCAAACTTGGAGACCCGAATCAGAAATCCCTCCGCTGCGAAGCAAGAGTGGCTTTAGAAAACTGCTGTGATTGGGTAGAGATCTGTAAAAAAACTCTTGATTTAACAGCTCCAACATACGATCGCAGTGGTTAATCATTTCAACTAAGGCTGAATCTCCTACATATAGGAGACCGATTTAAATGCTTATTGACGTTAATCTTTCCTTTAACCAATATTTACCATTTCTTATCTATTTTGTCATATATTAACTAAAATTATTTACTAATACTTATACCTAAATTAAATCCATATATCGGTAAATTCATCCCCTCAATCTCCACGGATCATCCATAAAAACGTTTACTTTGTTTATCATCCAGTGGATTTTTATATAGTAAGATCAACAATAGATTTACCTTTGGAATACCAATGAAGTGAACCATTCTGGTAAAAAAACAAAGAGACGTTTTCCACAATCAGTCAGTTAATATTTACTCATATATCAAAGTAGTAATCCATATGTTAATTGACTGCAGATAGATAGGTAAAGGAAAAACCCCTTTAATAAAAAGACCCTTTTGGTGGAGGCAGGTGAAGCTAGTGGATAAGCAACGAGTGTTTCATGCGGGGATCATACCTTTTGGACTATTCCTAATCGTCATGGGATGGACGGGTTTTTTCGCAATCACACTACTGAGGGGTGGTGAATCCTTCAGTTTTCTGGCAATGATAGGATCTGCCTGCATGGGGGCAGGATTTCTATACTTTGTAGCTCTATCTGCCAGCATGTCAAGGGCACGACGAATAGATAGCTATGAGGACATAAATGTACAAGAGTCAATAAATCCTGTTAGGGATATCATGAATCCTGTTAGTAGTGTGCAGCAATCACAATCGTTGTCTATAGGATCCCTAGTGGCCAATTTGGATGAGTCTATAAGGGAAACAAGAACAGTGCATGAAGAGGTATCCCCAGTAGCTGAGGAAGTCTCCATTCCGCAGGCTAAAAAAGGAACCATCGTGATTGAAGGCTCCCAGCTCTCGCGGATTTCAACAGCGAGAGGTGCTGAGGTTCATGGTGATGCTATAGATAAGTCTCTACGAAACACTAATGTGATGCAAGAATACACTAATTCAACCGTTCCACAGGATGCACTGCGTCGGATTAAAAAAGGGAGGGTCATGATCGTGGGCTCACAACAATCACGGGCATCTTTATCAAAAAACAGTGTCAAGCCCAACACCAGGCTTCCACAGATGACTAACATAGTGCATAAAGAGACAGGTTCGTCGGGTATGGTTAAAGCAGTGAAACAGCCTCGAAGAGGAACGACTATGATCGAAGATACTAGGCGGTCGAAAGTATCGTCGGGGGGTGGTAGCAAAGCAGACGTCAATGCTGTTATCCAGATCATGCGCGATATGCATGTGAAAAGTAGAGAAATAGATCCACCAGTTGTGCAAAAAGCTGTGAACCAAATTGAAAGGGAGCCTGGCAATCTCCCCAGTTCTAGAAGAGCACAGCCTTATCCAACTAGAGACAAAAGGAACAAAGATTTACTCGATCTTTTTCTTCATGGTGAAAAAGAACTGGGATTGGAAGAACAATCATAGTGGAATATGCTAGTTCCAATCCCAGATCATATGTTCAACAAATACTACCAGCTCTCTTGTGACAATCGGGCAAGTAGCCATTTTTTCAATCTCTCATCCAGCTTGCCTGTCCACGATTCAATCTTACGGATGTCTCCACTGGCAATTGCAGCTCTCTCCTCTGGAGTCAGGTTATACTCGGCCAGCGCTTCATGAGGATTCTCTGCTAGTCTGGCGAAGAATGCGTTATCTTGGGCAGCTCTATCTAATACAGCAAGTACAGCCTTGACTGCAGAAACCTTAAATTCTGGGATCTTGGCTGTGGGATCCACAGCAGGATTTGTTAACACGTTTGCTGGCGATTCATACCAGTGAAATGCCATGAAGGCAAGTCCTGGAGCTGTTTTTTCTGTGATATGAACAGGCACATCGATTTTTCCGCGCTCCGATGCCACGGTAATAAGATCTCCTTCGACAATGCCAAGGTTCAATGCGTCGTCTGGATGGATATCCATGGTCCCATTTGGACATAGTTTATCCAGAACATCGGAACGCCGACTCATACTGCCTGTGTGGAAGTGATGCAGTACACGCCCTGTGGTCAGTATTAGAGGATATCCAGCGGAGACTGATTCTGCAGGGGGTATGTATTCTACGGCATGGAACTTACCTTTACCCCGACTGAATGTCTCCTTATGGAGTTGAGCTGTACCAGGATGATCTCTATTAGTGCATGGCCATTGTAGCCCATAGTTACCAAGTCTATCGTAGTGTATGCCCCCATAGATTGGGGTGACATATGCGATCTCCTCCATTATTACCTCTGGATTCTTATAAACGTATGAGTGTCCCATTCTGTTTGCCAAAGCTGAGATGGTTTCCCAATCGGCTTTAGCTTGGCCTGGTGGATCGATGACTTTCTCTAGCTTTTGTACGCGTCTCTCGGTGTTAGTAAAAGTACCTTCCTTCTCAGCAAATAAGGCTGCAGGTAGGATGACATCTGCCATCACCGCTGTCTCGGTAGGAAAAACATCCTGAACTACCAAGAACTCTAGGTTTGCTAAGCTTCTACGAGTATGTTCCATATTAGGATCAGAGACAATTGGATTCTCTCCCATCACATACATTGCTTTGAGCTTGCCATCTAGCGCGGCTTCAATCATATCTCCCATTGTGATACCTGGTACGGCAGGTAAATCCATGACTTTCCATGCGTTCTCAAACGCTCCCCGCTTCTCATTATCCGTGACTGGCTGGTATCCAGGAAGGACATTGGGAAGAGCTCCTACATCACATGCTCCCTGAACATTATTCTGTCCTCGTAAAGGACTTAGACCAGTACCCTCACGGCCCATATTACCGGTCAACATCACCAGATTAGCCAAGCTCTTCACGTTATCTGTACCAGTAGTGTGTTGTGTTATTCCCATGCCGTAGAGAATGCATGCCCTATCAGCTGTAGCGAAAAGACGAGCCGCTTTTATGATATCGGACTTAGCAACCCCTGTAATCTCCTCGGCCATCTCAGGGGTGTATTCCTTAACAGCACATTCTAAGTCCTCGAAGTTCTCTGTGCGCTCAGCGATGAACTCCTTATCCTGCAGCCCCTCATCTATAATCACGTGCATTATGGCATTGATCAAAGCCACGTCACTGCCAGGATTATGGCGAAGATGAACGTCAGCGATTTTGGCGAGTTCGATTATGCGAGCATCAGCAACAATAACCTTTGTACCACGAAATTTAACACCCTGACGAATAATTCTTCCTATGATAGGATGACACTCCGTGGTGTTGGAGCCGATTACAAGTAGAACATCAGCTTTGGTAAAGTCATCGATTGAGTTGGTCATCGCTCCGCTTCCGAATGATTGGGCCAGACCGGCCACTGTGGGTGAATGTCAGAGGCGTGCACAATGATCCACATTATTCGTACCTATGACAGATCGTGCGAATTTCTGTAACAGGTAGTTTTCCTCATTAGTACATTTGGCGGAACTAAGGAATCCGATACTATTGGGTCCAGCTGTGTCCTTTATGTGGGCCAGTTTTTCTGCCACTAAATCCAACGCTTCATCCCAAGAGGCTTCACGGAATACGTCTCTGAAATTACCGTCAACCCTGACGTCTTTTGCCCAGCCTTCTCTTCTAATCAGTGGAGTGGTTAGCCTGTCTGGGTGATTAGGGAAATCGTTACCAAAGCGACCTTTAACACAAAGGCCACCGTGATTGACTGGGCTCTCCTTATCGCCCCGTACACTCACAATCTTATTTCCTCGTACGCCAACGTACATTGAGCAACCGACCCCACAATAAGAACAGACGGTTTTAACCTCTCGAGCGGGTTCTATATAATGTTTGGGAACAAGAGCCCCAGTGGGACATCTCTCCAGACACTCACCACAGGCTTCACAGATCGATTCCAATATCGCTTTGTCACCGAAGGTGCTAACCTTGGCATTATTACCACGAAAGGCGATATCGATGGCTCCGACTGCGGTTATCTCGTGACATGCACGTACACATTTACCGCAAAGAATGCACTTATTTGTGTCACGCAAGAAAGCAGGGTGACTATCATCTATTGGAGTGGTTTGGGTACTTCTGCGCAGGCGATCGAAGTGTTCTTGTTCTAAACCCAGATATCTTGCTATCCTTTGTAACTCACATCGCCCATTCTTGGCACAGACAAGGCAATCACCATGGTGGTTAGCAATAATCAGCTCCATGGTAATACGACGGGTTTGGTTCACTCTTGGTGTGTCTGTATGTACTACCATTCCCTCGGTTATAGGGATAGTACACGAGCTGGCCAATCCCCTCATGCCCTCAACCTCAACTACACAAAGTCGACAAGCTCCAAACGGACTTAGATCAGGATCGTAACAGAGTGTGGGAATATAAATGCCAACACCACGGGCAGCTTCTAGAACAGTTAATCCCTTAGGGGCTTCGATCTTCTGTCCATCTATTGTTAATTCGACAGTGTCTAATCTTTTCTCACTTAAAATGGGCTTAGTCGTTGAGGTCATTGTCCTCCTCCTATACGGGCATAATGCTCGAAATACTTACAAATTTATACTCTAGTCTATCTTTATGCTTCGTGACCGAAATCAATAGTTGGACCTTTCCTCTAGTTCCCTTTTCTTAGTGGATACTTTGCCATCCTATTTCTCATTCTTCTTCCAGGTCACACTTTAGGCATCGTCTTGCTTCCTGTGTTGCATCGGCTTTGGAATAGCCAAGGTCTACCAGATCGAATCCTTTAAGTCGTTTCCCCACTTCCAGTTCTTTTATATGTAGACGGTGATGTTCTCCTTCTTCCATTTCCTCCGAGCTGGCTATTGTCTCTTCTGTATGTGTTAAAGTCTCTGTTATTGATCCAGCACCACCAAGGAACTTGTCTATCGACACAGCCGCCTCTCTCCCATCGGCAATTGCTTCTATTACCGAAGCTGGCCCTCTCATCACGTCCCCAGCCGCGAATACCCCTTCAATAGTCGTTTCTAAAGTGTCTGGATTGACGTGCAAGGTTCCACCCTTGTCGAGTGTCAGTCCCATATTATCTGGAATCGATGGAACTTGACCTATAGCCACGACTATGGAGTCAAAATTACCGTGAAACTCACTGCCTTTTATAGGTTCAGGCCGTCTTCTTCCACTGCTATCAGTCGCACCTAATTTCATACGAATGCACTCCATTTCAAGATGTCCATTACGACGACTTATATGACTTGGGGCAACAAGAAACTCCAGATTCACTCCTTCTTCTTGTGCGCTTTCAATTTCCTCTGGAGCAGCAGGCATCTCCTCCCTGGCACGGCGGTAGAGAATGGTTACATCTTTGGCACCTAAACGAAGAGCTGTCCGAGAGGCATCTATAGCAGCATTGCCACCACCAATTACGGCCACTCTGCCAGTCATCTTGACCTTCCTGCCCAAGCTGACATCTCGAAGTAACTCTACACAATCAATCACTCCGGGTGTATCTTCTCCAGGGATACGCATCTTTGCCCCCGCGTGTGCTCCTATCGCAAGTAATATAGCGTCATATCCCTCATCTTTTAGCCAACTAATGGAATCAATTCTGGTGTTTGTGCGAATTTCCACTCCAGCTTGTCGGATAAAGTCGATTTCTTTGTCGAGTATGTCTTTGGGGAGGCGATATCGGGGTATGCCAACTCGCATCATCCCTCCTGCCTCAGGTAGTGACTCGAACACGGTTACTTGGTGATCCCCAAGCTTGGCTAAATAGTATGCTGCAGTTAGACCACCCGGCCCCGATCCAACGATAGCAACTCGTTTCCCCGAAGGAGTGACATTGGATGATGCACTGATGGCAGACTTACTAGCGTGATCAGCGGCAAATCGCTTTAATGCCCTTATTGCGATTGGCTCATCAATCTGCCCACGGCGACATTTGGTCTCGCAGGGATGAAAGCATACGTATCCACATACAGAAGGGAATGGTATTTTCTCTCGAATTACCGCTACTGCTTCATCATATCTCTCTTCCATAATGAATCGAATGTAGAGAGGAACATCAACACCAGCAGGACATGTGTGACTACAGGCGGCTCTAACTAAGCCTTTGCATGCAGCGGCAGGGCAATGCAATCTCTTTATATGTGATTCATACTCATCTCTAAAGTAACGAATAGTGCTCAGTACTGGATTAGGCGCTGTCTGGCCCAATCCACAGAGGGAACCAGCCTTGACTGCCTCACTCAGTTCGAGTAGCAGTTCTATGTCTCCTGGTTGTCCTCTACCGTTTGTAATATCCTCCAAGATATCCAGCATCTGTTTGGTTCCCCATCGGCATGGAATACACTTTCCACAAGACTCAAGTTGCGTGAATGCTAGGAAGAACCTAGCAATATCCACCATGCAGGCATCTTCATCCAGTACGACCATTCCACCCGAACCCATAATGGAACCCGCAGCAGCCAAGGATTCATAATCAACCGGGGACGCAAAGGGGGCGTGATCGAGGCCCCGCGACGCGCCCTGGCCCAGATCCCCGGATTACGTCTGGTCGAGATGGCCGAGAACCGTGACAGTTCCC
>JAXHVC010000038.1:0-8414 GCA_034189315.1 Chloroflexota bacterium
CTGATATATCCGAAATCCAGCATTGCCCCTTTGAGTTTCTTTTTCTCTTCACATTCAAGCATTTCAACCCGTCCTTCCCAAACAGGAGTATTTCGTCTTGTTAAAGACTATGACCTTGTGTTCAACATATTGAAGGCATCGGTCACTCCAAGAGAGGAGGGACTTCTGGTACTGGAACTATCTGGAGAAGACGCCCAATATCATAATGCTATGGGATTTCTGGCAGAAGTAGGAGTAGGTGTTCAACCCTTAAGCCAAGATGTGGTCCGTGACGAAATACGTTGTATTCATTGTGGTGCCTGTAGTGGCTTCTGCCCGGGAGGTGCCCTGGAGATAAATCGCACTACCATGATAGTAGAATTTCGGGACGATAAATGCATTGCCTGTGGGCTATGCATTAAAGCATGCCCTCAAAGGGCTATGACTATGAGTTTGTAATTACTAGTTGCTAAAAAGTTCGATTCAGTCCCACATCAGAGTATCTCTTTAATAATAGTGTCATAACAGGATGGTCTCGCTGCATAGCAACATAAGAAGTTTCAGGTCCCAGACCATTATGAGATGATTAGTGATTTCATAGATGATTGAGCTTTTATAAATAGGATGTATCTTGGTAATGACTTCGAATAGGTGAATCATTCGGCACCTTCGGTAAGATAGAAGCCGCTGCCTAATTCGATATACCGGTGCTACCCTGGTTCTTACACTAGGCCCTTGGGTAGCAAGCCTAAACCTAACCAAACGCCTTATGTTATACTGATTAGAGTTAGAGAATGATCTAGGGAGGGCAACAAAGACAATGGCCAGGCGCCAGCTTATGCTCACTTTCCCTTCGGACTTAGTTAGGGAACCCCTCATTTACAATCTTGGTCAGCAGTGTAGAGTTACCACCAACATACGTCGCGCTGATGTATCCGAAAACAGAGGGTGGGTTATATTGGAATTAGAGGGTGAGGAAAAGGACCTGGAGGAAAGCGTTCTTTGGCTAACTAGCAAGGGCGTCAGAACCGACCCCGTCGTAGGAGATATTGTGGAGGGTTGATATGAAACGAGTATATCTTGACCATGCTGCTACTACACCTACGGATCCTAGGGTAGTAGAAGCCATGTTACCCTTCTTCACGGAATCGTTCGGTAATCCATCCAGCATCCATTCACTTGGACAGGAGTCCAAGGAGGCTATGGAAGATGCTAGGACTACTGTGGCTGGACTTATCGGTGCCAGGAGCGAAGAAATCGTTTTCACTAGCGGGGGAACCGAGGCAGACAACTACGCCTTGAAGGGAATAGCCTACGCAAAGGAAAGTGTCGGCAATCACATTATTACAACCACCGTTGAACACCATGCAATCATGGAGACATGTCAATTCCTGGAAAAACATGGCTTTCAGGTAACTACAGTTCCTGTAGACAAGTATGGAGTTGTCGATCCTATAGAAATAGAGAAAGCCATCACAGATAAAACTATATTGATTTCAGTAATGCTCGCTAATAATGAAATTGGCACCATAGAACCAATAGCGGAGATTGCACGGATTGCCAAGGAGAGAGAAATCTGTATTCATACAGATGCGGTACAAGCAATTGGGCATATTCCAGTGGATGTAAATGAACTCAATGTAGACCTTCTCAGTCTTTCGGCTCACAAACTATATGGGCCAAAGGGAATTGGAGCACTCTACGTCAGAAAAGGCATAAAGCTCGCTAATCTCCTACATGGTGGGGGCCAAGAACGAGGAAGAAGGGGAAGCACGGAGAACGTAGCCGGCATCGTGGGGTTAGGAAAAGCAGTGGAGATTGCAAAGGATGCCATAAGTGAGGATATGAAACACTCAATTAATCTGCGAGACGAGTTAACCCAAGGATTGATTGAACGTATTGATGATATCCACTTGAACGGTCACCCAACGCATAGGTTGCCCAATAATGTTAATCTGAGCATTCACTATGTCGAAGGTGAATCCATGCTACTCAATCTCGACCTTGAGGGGATAGCAGCATCCACTGGCTCTGCATGTAGCTCAGGGAACCTAGAGCCATCTCACGTACTTCTCGCCCTAGGGCTATCTCATGAGCAAGCCCACGGTTCATTGCGTTTTACTCTAGGTAGAGACACTGAGAAAGATGATGTGATGCGAGTATTGAATACACTACCATCTATAGTATCAAAACTTAGGGCAATGTCACCACTGGCCAAGGCAAAATCATGATAGTAATCCTACAGCTGGTTTTTACCCGGTCAAAAAGGGGTAACGGAGGCAGTTAGAATGCCCGATAATTTCTCTATGTATAGCGATATGGTAATGGAGCACTTCAAGAATCCCAGGAATGTGGGGGATATGGAGAATCCAGATGGCATCGGCCACGTAGGAAATCCCACCTGTGGTGATGTCATGGAACTATATATAAAGGTAGATGGAAAAGTAATATCCGATGCCAAGTTCAAGACATTTGGCTGCGGAGCAGCTATAGCTACTAGTTCCATGGTCACTGAACTAGTCAAGGGCAAGACAATAGAGGAAGCACTCAAAATATCAAACCGGGCAGTCGCAGAAGCATTAGGAGGGCTACCGCCTGTCAAGATGCACTGCTCAGTTCTCGCGGAAGAAGCACTCAAGTCTGCCATTAATGACTATACACAACGCAATAAAAAGAGTTCCCGACAAAGCAAACGCAAAGCAAGGTCTAATACAAAACAAAAACCACAATGAATATACTGCTTTCTTCTAACAAGGGAAAAGACGAGATATGGGCACTATAATTGCCGTTTGTACTAGTAATAAGAAAGGTACAAGGAAGACACCAATCTCCCATGGCACGATTCAGAAAGAATACGGATTGGTTGGGGATGCTCATGCAGATTGTCACACACATAGGCAAGTTAGCCTGCTGGCAATTGAGAGCATCGATAAGATGAGGGCGCTCGGTTTCGAGCTTTGTCCTGGCGATTTTGCGGAGAACTTGACTACCGAGGGTATTGAACTTCTATCAGTCTCTCCCGGAGATCAGCTAGCAATTGGTGATGAGATTATTCTAGAGGTCACTCAGATCGGCAAGGAATGCCATTCTGGATGCGACATTCTAGAACAAACTGGTAGATGTATTATGCCAGAAGAAGGAATATTCGCGAAGGTAATTCGTGGGGGAATAGTGAGGGTAGGAGACACCATTATCAAAAAGGACACACCTCAACACGATATGCTCCCTGACACATAATAGATAGTATCCCTTGAACCTAGACATTAGTTGGGTACTGCATCGTAGTATGACAGGGATATCTTCCTAAATTTCAATTTTTTCATGTCTTCCTTCTTTTCCTTAGTCAATTGTCAAACTAAGATAGATTTATAGCATCGGTTTCATTACAGATGGGGCCACTTGCCCCGTGATTCTACTCCGCCATGAAAGCCAAAGGACCGGAGCGACATTATGTCAGATAAGATTGACACAGTATCCGTTATTCGCTACACAGAGCAGGAACATAGTACACGACAAGAAGCCATCGCTACTGAGTACCTGCTAACCGTAGTATTTAACAACCGAGAATTGGTAACCCTTCTTTGCTCTCCATCAAGCCTGAAAGAGCTAGCAGTGGGTTTTCTTTTCTCAGAAGGATTGATACAGGATAGCAATGAAATCCGCAAACTTTTCTTAGACGAACGAAGGGGTATAGTCAGAATAGAAACAACAGGAGGAGAAGATCCGCCAGAAGATAAGCTATTCAAGAGACTAATAACCTCGGGTTGTGGTAAAGGTATGTCTTTCTATAACGCGGGTGACGCTCAAAGCCTACGAGAAATCAATACTGATATCAGGATAACACCCGAACAGGTCTATTCCATTATTAGGGAGTTCCTTCATAATTCCGAGGTCTATCAAAAAACGGCTGGTGTCCATAGTTCTGCACTATGCAATACCGACGGAATTGTCATATTTAACGATGATATAGGAAGACACAACGCCATTGACAAAATCTTCGGAGAATGTCTAATGAATAATATTTCGACGGACGACCTAATACTGGCTACTACTGGAAGGATATCTTCAGAAATACTCCTTAAGGTGATTAAAAAGGGCATCCCCATCGTCATCTCCAAGTCTGCACCAACAACATCAGGAATTAAGTTGGCCATTGATTCTGGAATTACCCTTATCGGCTTTGTCCGGGGAAAGAGGATGAATGTCTATGCCAACAGCTGGAGGGTAGTATGAGAAGCAACAACAATGCCAACCTGGTGGATAAGATTACCAAGCTCAAGCAGCAGAGAAATGCCATCATATTGGCACATAATTACCAGCTGGGTGAAGTTCAAGACATTGCCGATTACTCTGGAGACTCCTTAGAGTTAAGTCAAAAAGCGGCCCAGACAGATGCAGATGTAATAGTGTTCTGTGGCGTACATTTCATGGCAGAGACTGCTTCTATTTTGTGCCCGGAGAAGACGGTCCTTCTACCAGAGCTGCACGCCGGTTGTCCTATGGCAGACATGATTAGTGCACAGGAGCTAATCGAAAAGAAAAAGCAATATCCCAAGGCAACTGTGGTCTGCTACATCAATTCCGCTGCCGAAGTAAAAGCCGAATCCCATTTATGCTGCACATCTTCCAATGCAGTCAAGGTCGTGGATAGTTTAAAAAAGTCTACCGAGATTCTATTTGTTCCCGATCAATACCTGGGTAACTTCGTGGCTACCAGGACAGGCCGAGACATGATTCTCTGGCCCGGATTCTGTCCAACTCATGTCAGGATATTGGAGAGTGACATCAAGAGACTCAAAGACGAATACCCAGGCCATAAGGTAATGGTTCATCCAGAATGCCGACCAGAAGTAGCGGCCCTTGCCGATGAAATACTCAGTACTGGAGGGATGTGCAAATATGCCAGGGAATCGGAAGCTAAAGACATAATCGTAGGCACAGAGATTGGGATACTCCATCGATTGAGGAAAGATAGTCCCCACAAGAAGTTCATTCCGGCATCTGAACAAGCTGTATGTCCCAGAATGAAATTGATAGCATTGGAAAATGTGCTATGGGCCCTTCAGGATATGAAATACGAAGTCAAGGTTCCCGAAGAGATAGGAATACGGGCAAAATCAGCAGTAGACAAGATGCTCAGCATAGGGAAATAGCTATGAAAGACTCAAACGCCATTGTAGTATTCATCACTACAGCATCAAGGGATGAAGCACAGAGTATATCGAATATACTCATTGAGAAAAGGCAGGTAGCTTGCGTTAACATAGTGCCCCAGGTAGACTCAGTTTTCTGGTGGGAAGGCAGAGTAGAATCTGAGCAAGAGTGCTTACTAATCGCCAAGACTAAGACTTCAGTGCTCAACTCAGTCATCGACATTGTTAAGCAAGTACACAGCTATGATGTTCCTGAAGTGATCGCACTGCCTATAGTAGGCGGTAATGGTGATTACTTAAACTGGATCAATGAAGAAATCTCTGAATAACTAATCTTAATAACACCACATGACCTAAGAATCCGTTTTTAAGGTAAAGAGCCCCTGATATATAGTATTACACCCCAAAGACAGGTCACCATGACAAGGAGGTTACGTGGACAAGAAATTCAGCCCTATCGGAGAAAAAGACGTTACTAGTGCCATAGTTGGAGAGTTCGCCTCCCAATTTCAAGAATACGTTGAAAGCGATTGCATAATAGTGGGCGGAGGCCCCAGCGGCTTGATGGCGGGAAGAAATCTTACTAGAGCTGGAAAGAAAGTCTTGATAGTAGAGCGAAACAACTATATCGGAGGTGGCTTCTGGATCGGAGGTTACCTAATGAACAAAATAACCGTAAGACACCCTGCTGAACGAATCCTAGATGAACTTGGTATACCCTACAAGGAAATCAAACCAGGCCTTGTCGCCGCCGATGGTCCTCATGCATGTTCGAAGCTCATCGCCGCTGCGTGTGACAGCGGTGTAAAGTTCGCAAATATGACAACATTTGACGATTTGGTATTGAGAGAAGACAACCGTGTGGCAGGTGTGGTGATGAACTGGACCCCTGTATCCGCTATGCCCAGAGAGATAACCTGCGTGGATCCAGTGGCCATTGAGTCAAGAATAGTGATCGACGCCACGGGCCATGACGCCCGCGTTGTCATGGCCTTGGAGACTAGAGGAATACTTAAGACAAGGGGCATGGGTTCCATGTGGGTAGATCAGTCAGAAGACCTCATCGTTGAGCATACAGGAGAGGTTCATCCAGGACTCATCGTCACTGGTATGGCAGTATCCACCGTCTATGGTTTACCCAGAATGGGGCCCACATTCGGTGCTATGCTGATGGCAGGAGAGGTTGCGGCTCAAGTGGCACTTGAGAAACTTGTATGAAGACTAGGAAGCTCAATCACATTATTCTCTACAATGAGGGGGTAGACGACAACGTCGATCTGCCTCAAATCGCCTCTTATCTCAAAGATAGGCTAGGTAGAATAGATGTGGAAATCCGATCCAGTCTTTTCTCACAAGAACTCTCACCCGAACAAATATCTTTCTATAGCAAGCGGTTGGCAAGTGCAAGAATATCTAGTGCAAACCAATTTTGGGAAGAACATGAGCCACTTTATGGTGAAGTCGAATACGAGAAGAGGTCAATACAGGGTAAGACGAAATCTATTGGTATACTATACGAGGGTATAGAACTCCAGCTTATATATTCAGAACTCGTGCCACAGACAGAATCCAACCTCCGATGCGTTAATATTGTTCTTACCAAGCGTCTTTTTGCCACTTGGGACAACGCGAACAAGAGATACCACGCTAGAGTTGTTCTCCTAGGAATACCTTCACTAATCTCAACTACTGGTATTATTGAAGCACCTGCAAAGCCAAGGGACTACTATATCTTAAAACAGCAATATGAAATGATTGGAAAGGACCTTCTTGAATTGGGAGAACGGTTCTCTGGACAGTATATTGACTATGACGATGATAGGATGACAGAAATCATCAAGGGATATGCAATGCAGTCGGTCTTCTACTACCTCACAGGAACACCATTCTGTCAAGATAGCAGATGCCGCTTATTTAATGCACATTGGCAAGATGAAATGATCTCGGCTCAACTTCATGGTGAGTATGAGTTATGCCCTAAACATGCGTATCTTCTTAGTGATTTATAAGCACAATTAAATGCGGAAACGCCATCAACTAATCATGCAATCTAGATATAAACACTTGCATCCTGGTGAATTCCACCCTACTATAGTTAACCATTCTGGATTATCACTATAGAGGGATAGTAATGAAAAACACAAAAACGTATTGGCGTGGAAGAAAATGCCTAATCACTGGAGGGATGGGTTTTGGAGGCTCTCACCTGACTGAGCAACTCCTAAAGCGGGGCGCACATGTATATGTTCTAGATCAGATTTGCCCAAGGAATTCCTACATGGTACTAACGGGACTACTGGATCAGGTAGAATATATCACAGGTGATATCAGAGATGTGGGGCTGCTCCGTATAATCCTTGACCGCTTTGAAATTGAAATGGTATTTCACTTAGCAGCGCAACCCATCGTACCCATGAGCAACACACTCCCCCTTGAAACCCTCTCCATCAATGCAATGGGTACCTATTCGGTTCTAGATGCTATTAGGACCTCACAATCATGTAATTCCTTGGTTTTTTCATCCAGTGGAGCATATTACGGGACAACAACACAGGATGAACCAATTCCGGAAGATGCCCCTCCAATACAAGCCTCTAATATCTATGCGCCTTCTAAAGTTGCCGGAGACATTGCAGTTCGATGTTACAGTCAAATATATAATATGAAGACTTCTGTGTGTCGCTTTATCAATACGTATGGTCCCGGTAAGACCGAATTCAGCACAATCGTACCACGCACCATCAAGACTTTAATCGATGGTGATCCCTATGATTTTGGGGATCGAGACGATGGAACTACTGTGCTAGATTACATGCATGTGCGGGATATGGCACTAGGCTATATCGCAGCAGCAGAACACATGGATAAGTATTCTGGTGAAGCATTCAATTTCGGAGGAAGCAATCCCATATCTGTGGCAGATTTGGTTAAGCTTATCAGTAGAATATACGATAGTAAAGAACGCGAACCCATTTTCCACGGTCCCAAAAAGAAGACTCCCATACGCAAGTGTTTGGACACCTCTAAGGCACATAAGTTGCTTGGATGGCAAAGCCGTACACCCCTTAGTGATGGACTTAAGGAAACAATTCAATGGTACCAGAAGTACTGGGACCATATGTAGATCAAGGAGAATAATTAGGTACGATCATCATATATATAGCTAGATTGATCTAAGTGAATTTCTAGCTTGTTAACAATCCTCCCAGATTGGAGATACCAGCCAGTGGATATAAATAGTCTGATGCGAAGCACCTCGCAAAGACACCAAGAGTTTCCGGT
>JAXHVC010000039.1:0-6821 GCA_034189315.1 Chloroflexota bacterium
CTGATACGTAGGATGGATCTTGGTGGACAGCAAAAAGAGGCGTAGATTTCCAGCTGGCAAGATAGCTGTTTATTCCGGTCTGCTGCTTTTCGCGCTGTGGAGTCTCTTTCCAATAATATGGGTTGTAAGGACCTCCTTGGGGCCGGATGCGGCACCTATGGGTGCGGATAACCCCTTTGATTTCAATCCCAGGTTTGATAACTATTACAACGTGTGGGCACATACGAACTTCAGAGACGCTTTGACTAACACCGTAACAATAAGTGTAACAGCCACCTTCCTCTCCACACTCCTTGGCGTAACTGCGGCCTATAGCCTTGCCAGATTCCGGTTCCGAGGGAACAAACCCCTTTTGCAATGGATTCTGTCAATTCGTCTAGCTCCAGCGATAGCCTTCGTGGTTCCCTTCTTTATCATCTTCAAGACCTTGGAACTATTGGATACGCCAATTGCTTTGATAATCACATACACTGCGTTTTTACTGCCCTTCTCTATCTGGCTGCTTGCTTCTTTTATCAGAGAAGTTCCGATGGAAGCTGAGCAGGCGGCCTTGGTGGATGGTTGCGATCACTTACAGGTCTTGAGAAGAATAGTGCTCCCGCAGATATGGCCGGCCATAGGTGTGGTGGCATTGCTTAATCTTGTGGCAGCTTGGACCGAATTCCTCTTTGCGCTCACCCTCACAAGCGTAGATTCGGTGACGTTGCCTGTGACGATGTCAAACTTCTTTGGGGAGCGGGGGGTGATGTGGGGACAGATCACCGCAGCTGCTGTGATGACCATGGTGGTGCCCATCACACTGGCCGTTGCCATACAGCGTTATCTGCTGAGAGGAATCTCGCTGGGGTCATAGGGGGCATAAACTAATGCTATTTGCATGCCTATCCCAACTATGAAAGGTCCTTCACCTGCCTGGTTTTTCCGGAGAACTGAAGAGTGTAAGCACGGCATCCGTGAGGAACACGGGTTATTAGTCAAAGAAACCTCCAGTTTCTTAGGAGCCGAACACGGCTATCTGGGTACGTAAGGGGGACAATCTGAACCTATTACCAGTCCTGTATGCTATGAATCAACCTTCCCTCACACCACGCTCCAGATTGACACGTCGCTACCGCTCCTAGCAATTACACGCTGGATGAACAGTTATACGTAGGGAATGCACGACAAATGGAGTGGAGAAGATGAAGAAAGTGTCGATGAACCTTATCATGTCCCAGAACAAGTTCGCTACGGAAGAGACTCTTTCGGAGCCAATGGACTGATCATCACCCCATATTACATGAAAGCCAATGCTCTCGACTTGAATGAATACAGCGCCTACTCAGAGAATATACGTAGGCGCCGCAACTGTTTTCAGAATAATCTGTAATGTTATCTACCAATGTCTATGCTGATGAAAGCTTTCCTGTGATCATCGACCTTATCACATGCCAACCATGGACTGCTCCCAGGTAAATATGCATCAACACAGTAACTATAAACAACCAAGTGACGATATAATGAATCACACGAAGAACCACAGCTCCAACCAATATATAAAGACCTATTCCGGTTACGACTTGAACCAGAAGAAGTGGAACCCATACCAAAGAGTATGTCATTCTCTGTCCAGCATTATATTTGCCCTGCTGTGGTTCCTTTTTATGCAAAAAGAGATAGTATTTTAATACAGGACCCAAATCCCTAATATGTTCGGGTTTCATAATCAAATCATCAATATCCCCACTAGTACCAGAGTACACGATCCTAAAGAACACCAATGTCACAAGTGCAATTCCAAAGATATAGTGAAGTGGCCATACCACCCCTATGCTACTGAATAGTGGCATCCAACCGGGATCGTGGATATACAGACCTGTTAGCAGCATCATGAGCATAGACACTACTATGCTCCAATGCAATAGACGCGCCAACAAGGGATGGTGCATTTCTTCATTCATGGCCTTCCTCCTAATACACTAGACTACGCGAAAGCGCTTCAACTCGCGACCTTTGGGTGTCAACATGTGCACAGCACAAGCGATACAGGGATCAAAAGAGCGTACAATACGACCAATCTCAAAAGGATTCTCTTCATCTTGAATGGTTGTGCCAATAAGAGCTTGTTCTGTAGGGCCATGCTTTCCTTGGTCATCCATTGGAGAACAATTCCAGGTAGTTGGAACAACACACTGGTAGTTCTTGATCTTGCCCCCCTCTATGTTTATCCAATGCCCCAGAGATCCTCGGGGGCCTTCCCATATTCCAGCCCCTGTACTCTGTCCTGGTACTGAAGCTTCCGCATAGACAGGTTCATTGGGATTGAGCTCCAGTACCCATTCAGCCATTTTGTCGGCGATAAACTTGGCCTCTAGTGCTCGGGCCGCATGTCTCCCTAAAACGCTAAACAGAGCAGTGGCATCTGCACCAAGCGCTGTCAATGTGTTATTGACCAGGGTTTGTACTGTAGGTTCCCCTGCACCATAGCTGACTAGCATTCGAGATAATGGGCCAACCTCATATACGATCCCCTCATATCGAGGTGACTTTAGCCAACTATAGGCCCCAGCTTTTTGAGGATCTGGTTCCGTTTCACCAACGCTGGGATGTAGTCCAGAGTTGCTGCTATACCAACTATGAGTAACATCCTCGGTTATCCTGCGGATATCCAGGGAAATAAGGTCCAAATCCTCAGAAATCCTACCTTGTTTTAATAGTCTATCTCTAGTGATTGGGTCGGACTGGCCACTCTGAAGATCAAAAACACCATAGCTCATATAGTTACCACATCCCTTACCAATGGCAAAGTAGTCAGGATAAGCCCCGGCCACCATTAAAACATCTGGAATATACACGTTATCTATAAAATGCCGTATCTGATTCAATTTCCACAAGAAGGCAGCTATGTTGTCTGCGGTCGGGACCGCCGTAACACCACCAGGAAGAACAGCCTTCTGATGAGGCATTATTCCACTATAGATCGCTGACAATTCGTGAGATATACGGCGCATATCAAGGGCTTGAACATAGTGTTCAACTGCAGCCTGATTCTGTTCTGCAGACAAACGATAGTCTCCCTCATATCTCGGGACAAAGGGCCCTAGTTCTCCTCTTCCAATGAAATCCTTCACAGCGTTTAGAGACTCGCTTGCACCATCATATGTGGCAACTGCTGCTACATCCACATAGTCTAACGCTGTAAGATGATAGAAATGCAAAATATGTGACTGAAGATAATTAGCTCCCATTATGAGGTTACGTATGATTCTTCCGTTATCTGGCACAATTGTAGCGACGCCAAAGGCATCATCGAGGCAAAGTGTCGACGCCAATGCATGAGCCGTCGGGCAAACACCACAGATACGCTGCGTTATAGTAACAGCGTCTCTGGGATCTCGGTCTTTTAATATAACCTCAATACCTCGCCACAGCATTCCACCAATCCGTGCATCTGTGACGACCCCTCCATCAACTGTGACATCCACTTTCAAATGCCCTTCAATCCTTGTTAATGGATCAACGATTATTTGGGCCACAGTCCACCACCCTTGTGTAGAAAATCACTCTTTATCAGTTTCCTAAGCAGAAGACCAGCCTTCATTTTACTCACCACCCTTCTTTAGTCGGCCTGCTGCAGCAGAACCGACCAGGTGAGCTCCAATGCCAGCAACAGCTGCAGCACCCAAACCAAGTCCAACTAACTCAACAACGTCATGAAGGCCTGAGGATTTCATGCCCGATGCCCTCTCGAAAACAGCCCCCACTTCATCAGGAAAGCCAGGTTCCACACAACCTATGCAAGGGTGTCCACATCCTATACACCAGTTGGTGCCACTGTTCCATAACCTTATGGGACAATCGCTACTAGTGACTGGTCCTTTGCAGCCTAGCTCATATAGGCAATAAGGATCAGACGGTATCAATGCAAACTTTCCTCTATCAAAGTAACCTCTTCGTGGGCAATTATCATGGATCTTGGCCCCATAATAAGTCTTCGGACGTTTATGCTCATCAACTTCTACAGAGTCCAAACCACGCGTCAGAATTTGCACGATAGTGCCCACAAACCAGTCTGGATGGGGAGGACATCCCGGAATATTGATCACTGGTGTTGTGATACCTTCCTGCTCAAAAATGTCGGTAACCATCTCTATACCCGTGGGATTCGGCTCGGCTGCGGGTACGCCTCCATAAGCAGAACACGTACCAAGGGAAATGACTGCCATTGCCTTTGCCCCTGCTTCTTTCAGATGCGTCAGAGCAGTGATTCCAGTACCACTCTCATCTTCACCAATCACACAATAAACCCCACTATCTTTGGTGGAAAAACCTCCCTCGGCAACTAACAGGAATCCTCCTGCTGCCACAGTATCATGTAATGCCTCCATCGCCTTTTCGCCTTCACCAGCCATTATTGTGGCATGGAATCGAAGGCTCACATGTGTGCCAGGTACAACCTCAGGTACTATGACTTCCTGAACCCTAGGATTCCTGGTATTTAGAAAAGATACCGAACAACCAGTACAACTTCCTGCTGCAAGCCAAATGACAGGAATTTCTGCCACTTGTGCTGCTGTCGTCTTCCCATCTGCGGCTACGAGCTTTGGCAAGTCAACAACAGTTGCTAACCATAAACCAGCTGCTGCCCCACCAGATAATTTGAGGAAATTACGGCGGCTAACACTCCTTGGGCGCGATTTGGACGTGACACTATGGCCAGAACCATCCTTATTTCCCATTGGACACTCCCTCTTTACAGACAACCTCTCTATATTCCAAGCTCATCTCCCCCCGAGAGATCAATCATCTCTCGTTTGCTAAAGTGTTTTCGTTGAATATACGGGCAATGGATGCTATGTACATTAACTATATATAATTAGATATAATATAATAATGAAAAAAAGTATCACAGTCTATTTCTTAATGTCAACATAAATCATTATTATTTATATATACTCATCGTCCGTACTTTGTGCTAAATATCCACCACAACTTGGAATGGGAAAAGTAAGAACCACTGCTATATGTTTTAAAGTTATAGCATTAGCACACTCGCGGCTATATGCAGAAGCAGAAGGAAGCAGGTCCAACATAAGTAGTAATTACTTACACGGCAGGTCAAATCACCAAGTTGCGTAATATCTAGTAACAATGACATAGCTAATAGCAATGAAAAAACTCGTTGGAGCGGAGACTGAGCCCTAGTGAGCATATCCAAATTGATTTGGGCAAAAAGGGAAGTAAATCGAGGGATCTCCTACATATATAGAAACCTAAAACTCCACGTCTTCCAATGACGACTATCTTACGTGAGTCGTAGACGAAGACATTTTGAGAAGGAAAACGAACAGGCCTTAATTACAGACTTTGTGGAAAATACTCAAGAATATGAATCCTGTCCTCGAATTACGTAACATCTACAGCAATGACAGGCGGGTTTTACCCGACAAACAATGTGTTTCGGAGCTAAGGCAGTAATCTTCTAGAATAATTTCAGCATAGATGAATCTCGGTTTGAGACTTTAATAATAGCAACCCATCTACATAGCAGAAGGAGGTAATCGTGTGATGCAGGATAAAAGAGCTGAAATCAAGCTAATGCGTCAGGAGTTAGAAGAACTCTATTGGGAAGATAGACCTCCCCAGGTTAACAGCAGAAAAAAACAGATTCAATTATTGCAGCCCATTTTATCTACAGACACATTAATATTAGATGCAGGATGTGGCCCTGGGAATTATGGCATACTACTGGGAAAACATAATCATGTGATTGGGGTTGATATATCTTCCGAAGCGACAGCATTTGCCATTCAAAGGGCAAGGAAAGCCGATGCGCAGTTCTTACCACTTGCTGCTGATCTGGAAAAACTCCCTTTCAATAACAACTGCTTTGACACCTGCCTATGTGCATATACTCTGCATCATTTCCCTAGCATACACAATGTCGTTGGGGAACTCGTCAGGGTTACAAAACCCGGAGGTAAGGTCATCATACTTGACGCGAATGGCTCTAACCCAGGACTACAACTCAGCATAGTCATGGAAAGATTGATGAGTCGCTGGCTTGTTGCCAAGGGACTTGATACTCCCAATGAGACACACCATACTCATAAAGATCTCTCCATCGCCCTCCAAGAACAAGGTGTCGGAGACATATGGATACACAGCCACTTTTTCGGTGGATTGCCCCCTATGCGCCCTAATCCTGACTTTGTCCTATCCGTGATACACTTTATGATACGAGTGCGTCGTATAATGTATTCTATCATGTCAAAGGCACTGCCACAGCCCATCAAGGGAGTGGATCTCCTGGTTGTCGGTACAAAGCAGTAACACTGGACGTCGGATTTCCCCATTTTGACATAATTTGAGGCTATATTTTAGCTTTAGGCATCCTGCCTATAAGCAGATAGATCAAGCCCTAGAGATTAGAGTAAAAACTCTACGGGGATCCTTAGATGAATTCCTTTTGAAAATATAATCGATGCCATGTCGAATTAGGAATAGATTCGGCGTCTTTCCCCTAACAGCTATTGTGAGCACTCTCGATAGGAACAGTCCCTACTTAAAAAACGACTCGTAAGAGACGAATCTCAATTCACTCCTATCTTCCATAACTTGACAGAAAACCATCAAAAGATATACTCTCCCTCCTAATAGTTTATTACATTTCCAGATTGGAGACCTTTTATAAGAAGCAAACCGCTCTTTATGACCTGAGACATATGTTAGTCATCCTTTGGTCTACAATTAAGTTGGACACCTAGGAGATGAAGTAGAATCATATTAGGAAGGTGTCTAATGCAAGAAGATCAGATTGGGACAGAGGGATTGAGAATGGG
>JAXHVC010000004.1:0-2148 GCA_034189315.1 Chloroflexota bacterium
GTCTATAACGAGATACTAGGGTACTCCGAGGACGAAATTGCCGATATGATAGTAGATGGAGTGATAACCACCGATGCAGACGTTCCAGAAGTACTTAGGGAGCAATAGTCCTCCTATTTTACAATCTGCTGCATCATAACCTGCTTATCAAGATGGCGTGTTATAAAAACAAAAAAGGGATTTCTCCATTTCTCTGTGTCGTGTCCTAATGAATATGGAACTGGTATAATCCTATACGTTTATAGAGAGAGTCTCCGAGAGAATCAATTCAATTAAGAGGTATCAGGTCAATATAAAAGAACACTAAACCAAGCAGTATGTATTCTATGAATATTCGTCATTACCATGGTAGACTGGAGCAGCGTAAGCGGAACAACCGGATTACATATGAGTCGATGGAAGGAGCAGGACAATCGGACAGGTGAAAAGCGGTGATAATATTGTCGTCCATTATGTCGGCAAACTCGATGACGGTACTCTATTTGACTCAACAGTTGAACGCGATCCCCTCCAATTCACGGTGGGAAAAGGCCAGGTGATTCCCGGTTTTGACGAAGCCGTTATCGGAATGAATCCAGGAGAATCAAGAACCGTATGCATACCTCCCGAACAGTCATATGGGCCATACTACGACGAATTGATTATGGTGATAGATCGGGCCCAATTGCCCACCGATCTTGAACTGGAAATTGGTATGTATCTGGAAATACGGCATGAGGATGGACGATCTATATTCGCTGTGGTGGCAGACATTGCAGGACCAATAATCACCCTAGATGCTAATCACCCGTTAGCCGGACAAACGCTAACTTTCTCCATCCGGCTTGTTGAGATCCTATAAACGATCAAACCCTTAGCTCCAAGACACATAACGTAGGGGTATCCATTCACCAGTTTTCTGTTATTGCAGGCGAAGCGCGCCAATCCGGGTAGGTAAGGGTGACAATCTAAACCTATTACCAGTCCTGTCTGATATGAACCAACCTTCCCTCAACACCACACCTCAAATTGCCACGTGGTTACCGCTTCCCGCATTGTAGACATTTGATATTTCGGTGACGAAAACACTGTTTACCAGTGGCCAGGAAGAAGGCGTCGTTATCTTCCTCAAAACTGTATGACAATTAACTTACTTATTTCACGGCAAGCCCTTGGCCTCGACACACTCAATTATTAGAGTTACTTCTTTATCGCCCCTTTAGGGGCTCCCACAATTAGGACGACTGAGGGAAATACTTCAGGCTTGTTCTTATCCTCATAGATCAAGTGACTATTTGCTCAATAGTGTTACATAAGGATTTGCCCTCATATTATCTAACACTTACACCAGGTCACCGCCAGATTACCGATATCTACTTGCTGGGCTTGGCCATGAGCAGGGGTGGTAAACTCGCAACACTGGACAGGAAGATCGCCTCATTGCCACCCTGCAACAGCTCATTCTCTGGCGCTTTGGAGATAGTGCCCCTAATCCACTGATCGGTCTATTGGCTCTTCCTTGTTCCACATCACCATTCATCATAGAGACAGTTCCAGAACCAGTCCTAATGCACCAAAACCCAATCCCTCACTTATACCCAAATTGAAGCAGGTTTTACAACCTCTCGCTATCCTGGCAGCTCAGTTTCCGCAAACCTCAACTGCCTTTTTTACTCAACTGTTGCCATGTTTCCACCTATCCATTAACCCCCTTTACTAAGTCTCTTACTTCTAAGCCTTAACCTGAAGGGAAATGATGTAGATAATATAAGTTATCGTAAGGTCTAATGAAGATCCTAAATTATAGTATAAATAATATATATAACAGCATCATATTGCTTATCATCGCCGTCCTGTCAATCTGCACAGCAGGTGTTGGCTGCACCAACTTCCTAGGAAAGGAAGCCCATCCCCCTGTGATTACCTCGACCGCCCTCACCACAGCTACCGAGGATCAGGCATATAGCTATGAGGTGAAGGCCACCGACTCAGATACCGAAGACCAACTAACGTTCTTGCTCACCGCCGGACCAGCAGGCATGATCATAGATGCGACTACAGGTACAATTCAGTGGACACCAGATAATTCTCAAGTAGGTAACCACGAAGTGGCCATTCTGGTCGAGGATACGGAGAAACTCACGGATACTCAGGGATTCACAGTAACGG
>JAXHVC010000040.1:0-26245 GCA_034189315.1 Chloroflexota bacterium
GAATACTACGAAAAAGCCGACGGCTACTAGAAACATGAAATAATTTCCTGTGACAATGATTTACTGAACTGCTTCATTACTCAACTATAAACTACAAAAACTAGGGCCCTTGTTACCAAGGGCCCTTTGAGTATATCCATATTATGCTAAGGTTATCTTCTGTTCTTGGTTTCTCGATTTCCTCTGTGAGAGAAAACACTATCATTTCTATTGTTTAATCAATAGAATATCGAGCAGTCTATCCCTCATTGGCCTTGGAAGCAACAAGCGATCCCAGCATACCCTGGAATTCTTCCAAGCTCTTACTACCAAGATCCTTACCTGTGCGCATACGCACAGAAACAAGCGAGTTCTCCAACTCCTTATCTCCCACAATCAGCATATATGGAACCTTCTGCAATTGGGCCTCCCTTATCTTGGCATTCATCCTCTCAGAACGGGTATCCACTTGAACTCTAAAACCAGAAGTCCTCAATACAGAATGAACCTGGTACGCATAATCAATATGCCGATCTGCAATCGGGATAACAACAACTTGGACAGGAGCTAGCCATACAGGAAAAGCCCCTGCATAGTGCTCAATAAGGCATGCAAAGAACCGCTCCATGCTACCAAGCACCGTGCGATGTATCATGACTGCTAGGTGCTCTTGTCCATCGTCCCCAACATAAGTTGTCTGAAATCTATCAGGCAGATTAAAATCCACTTGAATAGTTGGGCCTTGCCATGCTCTCCCCAGTGCATCCTTAAGTTTTATGTCTATTTTGGGCCCATAAAACACTCCCGCACCAGGATCAACATCATAAAGCATTCCGGCATTCTGCAAAGCTGTTTCTAGCATTTTTGTCGCCCTGTCCCAGATTTCTAAGGTCCCTGCATATTTGTCAGGGCGTGTAGACAGATAGACTTCGTATTCCTCAAAACCAAAGGAGCCCATCATGAACCTAGCTAACTCTAAAACTTCCCCAACTTCACATTCCAACTGTTCAGCCATGCAAAAGATGTGAGCATCATCCTGAGTAAAACCACGCACACGCGCCAGCCCATGCAGTACACCGGACCGTTCATATCTATAAACGGTCCCCAACTCCGCCCACCGCATTGGCATCTCCCGATAGCTCCTAATACGACTCTTATACATTAGAATATGCCCGGGACAATTCATGGGTTTAACAATATACTTCTGCTTGTCCACCTCCATTGGAGAATATAGGTTCTCCTGATACATATCCCAATGGCCACTGGTTTTCCAAAGGTCTACCTTATAGATGTGTGGTGTATATACAATCTCGTAGCCACGCTTTAGATGCTCATACTTCCAAAAGTCCTCAACAAGACGCCGTACCACCGCCCCTTTGGGATGCCAGTGTATCAAACCTGGCCCAGCTTCCTCATGGATGCTAAAGAGTTCCAAGTCCTTTCCTAGCTTCCGATGATCACGGCGAGCCGCTTCTTCGAGTTTCTTTATGTATTCATCTAGATCTCTTTGAGTCTCGAAAGCGGTGCCATAGATTCGCTGTAGCATAGAACGATCTTCATCCCCACGCCAATAAGCCCCTGCTACATTAAGCAGTTTAAATGCCTTAACCTTTCCCGTGGAGCTAACATGGGGGCCTCTACATAGGTCTACAAAATCACCTTGTCTGTAGATACTAAGCACCTCTCCATCTGGGATATCATCTATAAGCTCTTGCTTGTATGGTTGATCAGCAAAGATTCGACGTGCTTCATCCTTATCCACCTCTTCCCTATAGAAGGCAACGTTATTATTAACAATACCATTCATACTATCTTCGATATGCGGAAGGTCCTCTGGAGTCAAAGCTCGAGGCAACTCAAAATCGTAGTAAAATCCATCTTCAATCGAGGGTCCAATCCCCAGCTTTGCATCTGGAAAGAGAGACATCACAGCCTGTGCCATAATATGAGATGCAGAATGACGTAGCATTTCAAGCTTCTGAGGATCGTTCTTTTTTGCATTCGGTCCTTTGGCCACTTTTTAGACCACCTTAACATGATTCTAGTACTGGAGTAAGACGCATCGGTCAGCAGAGATTCTATATTCTCACTGCAAGTACTAGTATCATTATCTTATATTCGAGACATGCAAAATGCAACAGCTGCGAGTAGCAGGGTCATGTGAATAATTGCTAATAAAAGAGAACACCTCCCTCATCTGAGGGAGGTGTTCCAAAGGTCCTGTGTTAAGACTTCCAGACCACCGAAAGAATCTCTGTTTGATCTGGATAATTGACTATCAAATCACCTACTCTTCACACTCTGTTTCTTCCACGGGTCCACATGGTGCTGCTTGGCATACGGAGCAGGGAGATGTAGGCACGGGGGCTTTCACTACTACGACATTATCCGTACTAATTGTCTGAATCCCAAGGTGTGATGGGCGAGACTCCGCCATGAAATGTATCTTTCCATCACAATCTACGTAGTCAGCATACTTCTCTTGGGAAATAACATAGTCCAATACATCATCATCACCCAAGCACTTGCTTCCGATATGGGTCTCGGGAATCAAAGTGGTTTCAACTGGGATCCAAGTGTGCCACTTTGTGTTCCAGACTAGCAATCGAGAATTTCTCAGGTTATCGGAGTAGCCCTCCCATTCAATATATACATCACCAGGATCACTACCTACGACAAACTCAAATGCATGCAACGAAGGGCCCAACAGTCCCGCTGTGATAACCCTTTCATTATCAGATACTGATGCTTTAGCTACCTCGTATTCGTCGAAGGCAAAATCTTGGTAGAACGTGGGTGGTAAATGCTTTCCTGCCATACTGGTTGGATTCATTATTCCGCGGTACTTCCAACCAGTGCCGTTAGCCCCATCAAGCGTAAGAACATTACCACAACCTACAGGGATAACTCCGACGTAGTCAGTGAGTATATGATCTTTCCCTATTTCAGACATCATTGATCTAGCCATGAAGTTAAGCATCCCATTTTCATCAACAAACTGGTCCCAGGTCTCAGCCTTAACCATAAAACCCAGGGTATCATCATCGTGCCTCAGATTAGTCTCAGGTATCCAAGTCTTATCCATAATGCGCCACAGATGTTTATCGGGATTCCAAACATAGAGTCCTGTGTTTCTGAAATCATCAGAGTAGCCTTCCCAAACCACTAGGGCATCATAGGAGACACCATCGCCACACATCTGAGCCTGGAAGAAGTGAACCGATGGGCCTACAGAATCTTTAGTAACGGCACTCCATCCATCCGATGCGTCTATCGCTGCATACATGTCTGAGCTGAACTCTTTGCCAAGATCGTGGAAACAGCTTGGCTTGGCAAGCGATGTAGGGGGAATACCAGGATCAATAATCCCTTCGTACTCCCATGCCTTAATGCCCTCTCTGCCACAACCACACTCTCCATCATTATAGGCACCAGGAGGATTTACCAGGTCACATGTAATTTCCTTTGCACTCCCAACAACGGCTACAGTTAAATCCTTCATATTGTCGATCAATTCGGGAAGGCAACACGTCTCGGAATGGTCCACCTCATCACATTGCGAACTGGGCTCACATGGACAATCTTGTTCATCCTGTGGGATATCTGCTGGCGGACAAGGACTGCATTCATCTGCACAATCCTGCTGCGGGGTATCTGCTGGCGGACAAGGACTGCATTCATCTACACAATCCTGTTCCGGGGTATCTGCTGGCGGACAAGGATTGCATTCATCTACACAATCCTGTTCCGGGGTATCTGCTGGCGGACAAGGATTGCATTCATCTACACAATCCTGTTCATCTTGAGGGATATCTACCTCTGAACAGGGGCTACTTTCTTCCACACAATTCTGTTCATCTTGCAGGGTATCTATCGTTGGACAGGAGCTTCCATCATCTACACTGTCCTGCTCAGCTAGTGCAGGAATCACTACCAAGCTAAGCATTAAGGCAATCACCAGTCCAATCCATATCGGCCTTTTAAGGCTCATGTTTCCAAACCTCCTTTTATAATAGCCTATCTTATATCCTGTGTTCTGTGGCACAGTACAAGATATTAATTGTGATTTAAGGAAATTAATTGGTATTGTATTACCAGTTTGTCGATATATCTCGCAAATAATACGGTATATACAGATATCTTTGCAATGTGACAACAATGGATTTCCGTGTAAATTCCCATGGATTAACTAGGCTTTTGGCACAATGCTACCGTAAAGACATAATGCAATGAGTAGCTATGTAGTGGGATAGGAATAATGTAACCGCATATGGTGTTTAAAAACATCAGATAAATACGTGTGTCAAATGGGGATAAGCCAAGTAGAAGCCGTCAGCGATATATACGAGGTTTATATATAGAAGAGGTCATTACACCATACCACGGGTCATAGCAATCTGGCCTGTACGCGATATTTCTTTGATACCAAAATACCTTAAAAGACGAAGCAATGATTCTAGCTTATCCTCATCTCCTGTTGCCTCTACAGTTAGAGAGTCTGGAGCCACATCGACAATATTGGCACGAAATACAGATACAATTTCAATTACCTCACTACGATTACTAGGAGTAGTTTTCACTTTTATTAAAGCCAACTCTCTAGCTATCATACTGTCACCAGCAATGTTGAACACTTTGACTACTTCTATAAGCTTGTCCAGCTGCTTTCTCACTTGCTCCACTTCCGCACTATTGCCCAACACTACCATAGTCATACGAGAAATACCGGGGTCTTCGCTCGGACCAACAGCAATGCTCTCAATATTGAAGCCACGACGACGGAATAGGCTAGCCACCTTAGTCAACACGCCTGGCTTATCCATGACCAAAGCAACCAAAGTATGCTTTGAGGAACTCATTCTACACCTACCAAACCTAGTATCTTTCGTTTATAAGTACGCCATTCCTGTCTAACTGAAATAGATCCTAAACAGATAATATCTTTAACTTTTTGGAGTACACCTCAATTCTTATACTCATTAACTATCATAACCCGCAGCATTCTATTAATATTAGGCAGACAGCAATAGCTTCTTCACTTTGCCTGATTCTTTCCTGACGAAGCAGCCGAGTGGGTTGACTTCGTTTTGGGCTCCTCTATGAATTGAGCGAGCGAAGCACCAGGCGGGACCATCGGATAGACATTCTCGCCTGGCTCTACCTTGAAATCAATCAGGAAGGGTCCTTCATGCTCCATCGCCTTTTTTATAGCAGGAACCACTTCCGCCTTACTAGACACACTGATTCCAGGTAAGTGATAAGCTTCAGCGATCTTAACAAAATCCGGGCCACTGAGCGGAGTTCCAACATATCGCCCTTCGTAAAACAGCTCCTGCCACTGACGAACCATACCCAAGTAGCCATTGTTGAGAATTGCAATCTTCACAGCAGCCTTTTCTTGCATTGCAGTTGCTAATTCCTGAATAGTCATCTGAAAACCACCATCCCCTGCAATACACCACACTGTTTCTTTCGGGCACCCGATTTTTGCACCAATAGCGGCAGGAAGCTCAAAACCCATTGTTCCAAGTCCACCAGATGATATCAAAGTATTGGGTTTGCAGTAGCAGAAATGCTGAGCAGACCACATTTGGTTCTGCCCTACACCGGTTACTATAAATGTATTACTTTCAGTAACCTCACAGATTTTGCTAATCACATATTGAGGATAGAGCCCCTTTCCTTGGGGAATAGAACATGGATACCGCTTGCGCCACTCGTCGAGTTGTGCAATCCAGGCCTCATGAGTCTGAGGTTCCAATTGTTTATTTATCGATTGTACGACGTTCTTCACATTTCCAACGATCGGCACATCAACTCTCACGTTTTTACCAATCTCTGCAGGGTCTATGTCTATATGCACAATGGACGCCTTTGGTGCAAATTCCTCGACTTTCCCTGTAGCCCTATCATCAAATCTCATACCAACAGCTACCAGGAGATCGGTTTCATTTACGGCCATATTGGCCCAAGCTACACCATGCATCCCAATCATGCCATAGCTAAGGGCATGCGACTGAGGAAATGAACCAATACCCAGAAGGGTGTTTACCACTGGTATTTGAGCCTTTTCGGCCAATTCCATTAATGCATCATGCGCCCCAGATACAATAACCCCCCTCCCCGCCAAAATCAAAGGCCTCTCCGATCGGTTAATAAACTGCACCGCTCTTCTTATTTGAGCGCTATGCCCCTGTAGAGTAGGTTTATAGCTGGGGAGATGGATTTTCTGAGGATACTCATATTCAATCTCGTCAGTAAAAACATCCTTAGGTATATCAATCAACACGGGACCCGGTCTCCCAGACTTAGCCAGGTAGAAAGCCTCTTTAACCGTCTTAGCCAATTCATCCACACTCATCACTAAGTAGTTATGCTTAGTAATCGGAAGGGTAATACCTGTAATATCAGCCTCTTGAAAGGCATCCTTACCTATAAAAGCCCTAGCCACCTGCCCAGTTATGGCCACCATCGGAGAAGAATCTAAATGGGCATTTGCTATACCTGTTACCAAGTTCGTGGCACCAGGCCCCGAAGTAGCAAGGCAGACACCCACCTTTCCAGTGGCCCGCGCATATCCATCGGCGGCATGAGCTGCCCCCTGTTCATGCCGCACTAGTACATGGTGCAATTGAGGATATTCAGGAAAGGCATCATAGAGAGGGAGAAGGACCCCACCCGGGAATCCAAATATTACATCCACCCCCTCCCTGGTCAAGGCATCACACAGAATTCGAGCCCCATTCATCTTCATATCATTTACCTCACAGCAACCCCATACTGATAATCGTTTTCAACCTTTACTTGTTGTTGATTTCAACTAGCCACAATCCACACTGAACTATGCTCATGATAGTTGTAATTCCCATCCTCTGCTCTCTATCCCTCATCTGGTATCCTGATTGATAATCCTCTGACATCAGTCACAAAATACTGCGCCAGTGCTCGCAGACCCCACCCTATCAGCATAGCGCCGTAGATATCCAGATTGCACCTTTGGCTGGAACGGTGCTAACCGTCGAATGCGAGTTTCCATCTCACGCGTTTTCAACTCTACGTCTAGTTTATTATTCGGAATATCCACACATACTATATCGCCATCTTGGATACATGCTATTGGCCCACAAGCTGCCGCTTCGGGAGATACATGCCCTATAGCAGCACCACGGGTTGCACCAGAAAATCTACCATCTGTGATTAACGCCACCTCTTTATCCATGCCCATTCCACTCAGAAGCGATGTAGGTGTTAGCATTTCCCTCATACCTGGACCACCCCTTGGCCCTTCATAACGAATCACAACAACATCCCCCGCATTGATGGTTAGATCCATTATGGCACGAGTAGCCTCCTCCTCAGAGTCAAACACCCTAGCTGGACCACGATGAGTCAGCATCTCAGGAGCAACTGCCGCACTCTTAACCACTGCCCCATCTGGAGCAAGATTCCCGAAAAGGATTGAAAGCCCTCCCGTATTAGAATATGGATCGGCCGACGTGCGAATAACTCCATTGCCTTTATTCGTCGCAATGGAAAGCTCCTCATCTATGCTCTTGCCAGAAGACCTAAGGACATCCTTCTTCAGCAGAGCATCCACCTCTTTCATCACTGCAGGTATACCACCAGCCAGATCAAGATGTTCGATCCGATGCTCACCGGCAGGGCTCAATTTACACAAATGAGGAGTCTTCTTACCGATTTCATTAATAAGAGATAGAGGAAACTCAACACCACATTCTATGGCTATCGCCATTAGATGCAATATAGAATTGGTACTTCCACCTAATGCCAAATCTATCGTAAGCGCATTATGAATTGCCCCGGATGTAATGATATCCCTTGGTTTTACATCGTCACCCACTAATCCAATAATTCTAGACCCCACTTCTTTAGCCAACCAAACACGTCTTGCATCTACAGCGGGAATGGTTCCATTCCCTGCCAATGCCATTCCCAAGACCTCAGTGAGACAATTCATGGTGTTGGCTGTAAACATCCCAGCGCAGCTTCCACAACCGGGGCAAGCCACTTGTTCAAGATCATGTAGCTCCTCTTCACTCATTTCCCCTTTAACTACCCTACCCACCGCCATAAAGACCGAGTTTAGATCGCAGCACGATCCGTCAGCTAAACGCCCTGCTAACATCGGGCCACCACTCACAAATATAGAAGGGATGTTCAACCTAGCTGCACCCATCAGCATACCAGGAACAATCTTGTCACAATTGGGAATGAACACCAACCCATCAAAGGCATGTGCTTGCGCAACAACTTCCACCGAGTCAGCGATAAGTTCACGACTGGGTAGGCTGTATTTCATACCTATGTGATTCATCGCAATACCATCACAAACAGCAATTGTACCAACCTCAAACGGCGTACCTCCAGCCTGCCTCACACCTGCCTTCACAGCATCGGCAATATTACGTAGGTGCGCATGACCAGGTACAATCTCACTGTAACTATTGACAATCCCAATGAATGGTTGGTCCAAATCCCGCTGGGTACAACCCAGCGACCTCAACAAAGACCGGTGTGGAGAACGATCCATCCCCTGCTTGATATTATCACTCTTCACTTTGACGCTCCTCAGCAAATACAAACCATTGACAGTTACAACCAATGAATGATAGCCCCATCAACTTATGAGGGCACACGGTAGCATGAGAATTACTAGCTGTCAACCTATAGAAAACAGCCAAACTTGCCACTATTTCGCTTCAATCATCCTAACAAAATCCTCTTCGTTAATTATCTCTATACCCAGTTTCTGTGCCTTAGCCAGTTTAGATCCGGGATCGGCTCCCACTAGAAGATACGCAGTCTTCTTGCTTACACTCGTTCCTATAGCACCACCCAGTGCCTTGATGAGCGATTCTGCCTCTTGTCTAGTGAAACCCTCTAATCTACCCGTAATAACAAACTCTGTATCAGCAAGTAATGATTGTTGATCCCCAACATCCTCATCTTCCAGTCTCACTCCAACAGATGCAAGTCTCTCTAGAATACGCTTGTTCGACTCCTGTCTGAAAAACGCTAAGATGCTTTGGGCTATTTTAGGACCTACCGAAGGGATGGATATGAGCTCTTCTTGACTGGCCTGCGCCAAGTTTCTCATATTTCGAAAACGCCGAGCCAGAAGTTCTGAAGTCTCTCCACCTACATGCTCAATGCCCAATGCAAAGAGTACTCTAGCCAAAGGTCTATCCTTGCTTGCCGAAATCGAGTCCAACACATTGGTTGCACTCTTCTCCGCCATCCTCTCCAAATCTACAAGTTGTTCCCCAGTAAGATAATAGAAATCTGAGAGGTCCTTAACCAAGCCAGCTTCAAATAGGGCCTCACATAACTTATCGCCAACACCATCAATATCCATTGCACTACGGCTTACAAAGTGCTTCAGCCGTTCTAAGGCTTGAGCAGGGCAAGCGGCATTAGTACAACGATGCATAGCCTCACCCTCAGCCCTTACAACCTCCATCCCACAAACTGGACAAGATAAAGGCATAACAAAAGTACGTTCCATACCCAGCCTCTTACTTGCCACAGGACCAACGATTTCCGGGATCACATCACCAGCACGCTGCACAATTACTGTATCACCAATACGTATATCACGTTCCCTGATAAAGTCCTCATTATGTAGGGCTGCAGCTTTTAATGTGACCCCACCCACTTGAACAGGTTCCAATATAGCAAATGGATTCAGACTACCTGTGCGTCCCACGTTTATACCAATATCTATCAAGCCAGTGGTAGCTTGTACAGGAGGAAACTTATATGCAATTGCCCAGCGAGGATCATGACCTACTTCCCCTAGTTGCTTTCGTAGATGCAATGCATTGACTTTGATAACAACACCATCTGTTTCGAAAGGAAGGTCGTTTCTTCCCTCCTCATAACGACGATGGAATTCCTCTGCCTCTTCAATACTGTTGCATAGTAGATTGTAGGGGCTAATACGAAAGCCTAATGACTTCAGGTATTCAATAATCTCCCAATGAGTTCTAGGCATCTCCCGGCCTTCGGCCCATCCCAATCCATAGATGTAGATTTCTAAAGGTCTAAGTGCAGTAATACGAGAATCGAGCTGACGCAAAGAACCGGCTGCGGCATTTCTGGGATTGGCAAATAAAGGTTGTCCATCCCTTGCACGATCTGCATTAAGTTTCTGGAAACCTTCTTTAGAGAGGTAGACTTCGCCTCTCACCTCAAACCTAGAAGGCGCATCTCCCGGAACAGAAAGGGGGATGCTCCTTACTGTCTTTAGGTTCGAGGTAATATTCTCACCATGATACCCATCCCCTCGGGTAGCACCGGTGACAAACATGCCGTCTACATATGTCAGTGCCACAGCCAGCCCATCCATCTTCATTTCGCACACCATATCAAAGGTTTGTCCATTCAACAGGTTTGAAGTCCTTTGATGCCATGCCAATAAGTCATCGTATGAGAACGCATTACCTAAACTTAGCAGAGGTTCTCTATGTTCTACTACTCCAAACGCTTCAACCGGAGGTGCCCCCACTCGTTGAGTGGGAGAATCTGGAGTGACTAGCTCCGGACATGCAGACTCAAGCTTGATTAGTTCCTGTACCAATTCATCGTATTCAGAGTCACTAATCTCTGGCATATCCAGAATATGGTATCGGTGATTATGATAGTTGATAAGAGCACGAAGCTCCTCTATATGCTGCTCTATTCCCAAGGTATAACACTCACATAATATGTTTATTCATTGATTGGAAAAATAAAAATACGATTATGCCCTTAGCTCTATCCGCATGATGCTATACAAAAACAAACTTGCTATTTAATTATGAGTGACACCCACAACAAAGCAATTTCAGAAAGGCGATATGGCGAAACATGCGAGATTGCTTCGCTCCGCTCTCAATGACAGGTGGGATTTGCCCGATAAACAATGTGTTCCGGAGCTACGGTAATGATTATAAAAAAAAGAAAGTTCCCCTGAAAGCCATGAGACTATAAACTTAATATGTCTTAAATAACAATTCTTGTCTTGTTTCCGACAATACAAGAAAGGTGATTATAGCATATACACAAACGGGTTACCTTGCTCCCCACTCATGTTATCAGTATGTCCATATTTATAAACATATCCGCCAGGCTCCAGCACAAGGTTTCCTTAGAATTAAGTTATTTCCCATATTCTCTAAAACTTATCGACTATTACGTTTGATAGAGATTTAGGGGGTTGTATCACCCAAAGGATAGGTTGTATGCTTTCTAGTGACAATGCGAATCAATCCAGTTCTCTGGCAAATCAGCCGCATATACCGCTGGTTTATCATCTCAATTAGATTAGTACAAGTATCCTTCCTATTTGATAAATTCCTCATCCGCCTGCTCTTCAGAGTATTCAGAAACCAGGTTCACAAGGTGACTCGTTCAGATACATCCCAATCAGAATCTGCATTAGGATTGGTACGAGAGTTACTAGAGGACATGGGACCAACATACATTAAATTCGGGCAAATGTTGAGCATAAGACCCGAGCTACCATCCGGTCTTAGAGAGGAATTCCAGAAATTACAGGAAAGGGTGCCCCCATTCGGTTATAAAAAGGCAAAGGTCATTATCGAAAGGGAACTCCGTGCTCCATTGGATAAAGTATTTAGTACATTCGATGAAGAGCCAATCGCCGCAGCTTCTCTTTGTGAAGTCCATCGGGCGATTCTCAGAAAAGAACAGGTAGAGGTAGCAGTCAAAGTACAACGACCCAACCTAGATAGCACAGTAACTGTCGACTTGGCTGTGTTAGATTTCATAGTGCATACGTTGGAGAGGTTGTTCCCTATTGTCAGAGGTTATGCTATATCACAGCTGTTGGGCGTTTTTTCTAGGGCAATCAGAAAGGAAATGGATTTCAAGCTGGAGGCAAGCTCACAAACAAAGGCTGCCAGGAATTTCAGGCAGAGAGACAAGTCCCTTCCAGACTTGGGAACGATAATAATTCCCAGGGTGTACTGGAGATACACTAGAGAAAAAGTGCTCACCATGGAATTCATCCACGCAATCCCATTCAGCGCCCTTATTGAAGATGCTAAGACCAATAAGACTAATTACCACAACAAGGCAATTACCCTTTCAAGAATATATGCAGAAATGGTGATAGAGCATAAGTTTACCCATGCAGATCCCCATCCCGGCAATATATATTTATCCCAAGATGGGAACTTTGTACTGTTTGATTTTGGCATGGTCGATCACATCGACGACGATGTATTAAACAATATACAGAGCTTCCTTCTTGGAATCTTCTACTTCGCCGATCCTAAGATGACAGTGGATGCTCTCTTGGAACTTAATATTGGTAGAAAAGACCGCATTAATCGAGCTGTCCTACTTGATGATATTAGAACCCTCTTTGATAAGCACATTGTGGTGGATGATTTTTCCGATTCAGGTAATGTAAAAATCAAGGGAATAGCTTCTCTATCGCAAGACGTTATTGGACTAGCCTCTCACTTCACAGGATTCAGGGTTCCAGACTCAGTATGCTGGCTTATTAAGATCGTGGCATATATGGATGGGCTATCAAGGGAATTGAGATTACCTGCTTTCGATATGATCCAAATGTTCCAACCCTATCTTCAAAGAGTGGCCATCAACAGAGGGATTGAGCATTCAGGTCAACATGTAAGTGGTACCATACAGGACGAAGACTAATAAACCCGGCACCACCAATCATCCATAATCCATATAAGTAGTCTCATTTATAGCTGTACCATCCTTACTGCATGCACATCCGATAGAGCAAGGATCTCCTGGCGTTGTTCTTCTTTCAATGGTTCGTCAAGAGCTAGCACCATTAGGGCACGCCCCCTGGGTTCTAATCTACTAAGTTGCATAAAACTGATATTGACATCACCCTTGCCCGTAATCATTCCCACTGCACCAATAAGTCCAGGCCTATCTCTGTGATCTATGAACAAAAAATAGCCCGGAGTATGCACCAAATCAAGCCAATATTCGTTTATTCGAACAATGTGGATTTCTCCCCGCATAACGGTGCCTGCTACTGTGGTATTCCCCTCACTCGCTGTGACACCGACACTCACCAAGCTACTATAATTTTCACAAGTGGGAGTCCTATACTCAATCACACGTAGTCCACGGCGTTGAGCTATTACTCCTGCATTCACCAGATTAACCCTCTCCTCCGTAGTCCCCTCAAGAATTCCTCCAAGCGTAGCCGCTTTCAACGCAGATGTATCCTGATTCCCAACATCTCCTTCATACCCTATATCTATGCTACTCATCTGCCCATCTACCAATTGAGATACTAATCTGCCCAACACCAGGGTGGCCTTAATGAAGGGTCCTTGCATAGCAAAAACCTCTGGAGGAACAAGGGGAGCATTTACCGCATATCTGGCAGGATTGCCTTCCAACACCGCTACCACTTGTTCTGCAATATCAACAGCCACATTAGCCTGAGCTTCTATTGTCGAAGCACCAAGATGGGGAGTTACTATAACCTTATCAGATTGTAGGAGAACACTGTCTGTGCAAGGTTCATGTATAAAGACATCCATAGCTGCACCAGCTACCCTCCCATCATCAAGTGCTTTGAGCAACTCCTCTTCATCAATCAAACCTCCCCTTGCACAATTCACAATACGCACGCAAGGTTTAACCATCATCAACTCTTTTGCCCCTATTAAACCTTTTGTAGATGACTTTAAAGGCAAATGAAGTGTAATAAAATCAGAATCCTTGAGAAGCTCCTCAAGAGACACCATCTCGACACCAATATTACGAACATACTCAGGAGAGATGAATGGATCATATCCAACCACTCTCATTTTAAATCCCTGCACTCTCCTAGCCACTTCGGACCCTACATTACCCAATCCAACAATGCCCAGGGTTTTGTTTCTGAGCTCAACACCCATAAAACAGCTTCGAGTCCAGGTTCCTCCTTTTAAACAAGTATGCGCTTGAGGTATGTGGCGAGCCAGAGAAAGCATCATAGCAACGGTATGCTCCGCCGCAGACACAGTATTGCTAACAGGGGCATTCACTACTACAATGCCCTTGTGAGTAGCGGCTTCTACGTCTATATTGTCCACGCCTATACCCGCTCTCGCCACGACCTGAAGTTTATGTCCAGCTTCGATGACTTCACTAGTCACCTTGGTCTCACTGCGTACAATGAGGGCATCATATTGGCCAATTTTCTTGAGAAGCTCTCCATGCTTCAATCCAAGCTTAACGTCTACTTGGGCGCTTTTGCTAAGAACCCCCACACCCTCTTCCGAAATTGGTTCAGTGACCAGAATCTTCATCGACTACCTCCAACCTAACCACATGCATCTGAAGATAAGCTATAAGCCATGGATTCCTTTTCACACCTTATCAGCGTTTTCCTCAGTACACGTAATACTAGTATAGCAAATTGCCTTATTATTAGAAATGATAATGGCAGTACTACCAACTGACTTTATGTCAATCATGAGGTTTGCATCACAGCTCAGATTATGATAGAGTGGGAAACCATGAGTGGGAGTGGGGATCCCGCTTTTTTGTTGCGACAAAGGGAGAGTCTATAGGTTGATTAGGCTGGCCAGGACATACCGTTTCTGCCAGCTAATTAACGGGAAGTAGTAACTCTACTCAGAGGAAGATGGAAGTAATGCCTTGGGCTTTCTCTATATAATGGAGGGGTTGAAGTAATATGAAGAGCGATTTCATGATTGCTCTTACGCAGCTGGCCGCTGAAAGAAACCTGCCCAAAGAGGTTATCCTAAAGACTGTGGAAGCAGCCTTAGTCTCCGCTTTCAAGAAAGACAGCTTCGGAGAAGATCAAGAAGTATCTGTCCGAATAGCTCCCCAGTCTGGGGATGTTCGGGTATACGTACAAAAAACAGTTGTAGAGGATGTTGAAGATTCCTCTTGCGAGATAGTATTTGCAGATGCCCGAAAGATCAAGAAGGATATACAGATAGGCGAGCTGATTGAAGTCGAATCAACCCCAAAGAACGCAGGGCGTATTGCGGCTCAAACAGCCAAGCAAGTGGTGATGCAGCGCCTTCGTGAAGCAGAACGCGATGCCATCTACGGAGAATATGCTACCAGAGAAGGCGAACTAGTTAGTGGAGTAGTCCAGAGGGTTGAAGGCAGGGATATTATCATCAATCTAGGACAAGCAGAGGCAATCCTCCCTCTGGAAGAACAAGTAAGCACAGAGCGCTATCGGCCAGGACAACGACTTAAAGTATTTCTAAAGGAAGTTTTGCGCAGCGGTCGAGGGCCTCAGCTTGTCGTATCGAGGTCTCATCCAGGATTGCTAAAACATCTTCTTGAGTTAGAAATTCCCGAAATGCACACAGGGGCAATCGAGCTTAAGGCCATAGCCAGAGAGGGAGGCCAGCGCAGCAAAATAGCAGTAGCCGCACGACAAGATAGGGTCGATCCCGTGGGATGCTGTGTTGGGCTTCGTGGCATCAGGATACAAAATGTCACCAAGGAACTCAATGGCGAAAAGATCGATATCACACAATGGGATAGCTCTCCAGCAGTCTTTGTTGCCAATGCACTAAGTCCTGCAACAGTAATGAAAGTAGATGTCGACGAAGACGAGCGTACAGCTACGGTGATAGTACCTGACAAGCAGTTCTCATTGGCTATTGGCAAAGAGGGTCAAAATGCTAGACTCGCCGCAAAACTCACCGGGTGGCGCATTGATATCAAGAGCAGTTCCACTGCAGAGGCAGAATTAAAGAAGGCAGCCCCAGAAGAAGAAGTTGAATCAGTACTCGAAGAAATCGAGAGCGAGATAGAGCTTCCAGTGGCAGAGGAATCAGAGCCATTGGTAAAGATCGAAGACCAGGAAATTGAGATACCCTCAGCAGATGAAGGCGAAATAGAGGTTGACACTGAAGTCGAAGCTGAGCCAGAAACCGAAGAGGAATCAGATATTGAGATCGAAATAGAAGAAGAACAGCAACCTGAAGTGCAGCAACCCGTCGCCGAGGCACCTAAACAGCCACCTAAGCCAGCTGCTCCATTGTCTTCACAGTCAGAGCCATCGGCAATAACCGATGACATTTTCTCCATCATAGACAAATCTGTAGAAAGGGTATCTCAAACGTCTGGTGCAAATTCCTCTAAATCCCAATTGCGCTTTGCTGAAGACCTTGGCTATCGGCAATTCAGACCTGACAGCAAGCAGAAAAAAGGTAAAAAGAAAGAGGTAGCTAAGCAGCAATCAACTCTGCCCGGGAGTACAGAGGATTTGGATGACTGATCCCGACAGAACACTACGGCACCATTCCCGACATACACCTCATCGTACATGCGTTGGTTGTCGAGGGGTAAAACCCAAAGAACAGCTAATTCGGCTATCTTTGGATAACTCTGGATGGATTGTTGTAGATTCCAACAAAAGGGTGATGGGTAGAGGTGCCTATTTATGTAGTGCCACCACCTGTCAAGAGAAAGCTCTCAAGGGCAACAAAATTGAAAAGGCTCTGCGCACCACAGTAATTCGGGAAAGGCAACAGCGATTGGCAGTGATACTCAGAGACCAGGAAGTAGGGAAATGTCCCCAGTAAAGGGTAGCGGAGTGGCCCCACGAGGCAAAGGAACGCGCGCTTCAAAAACAAAGGCTCCTCCAAAGGTACAGATACCTCCATCCATAGCTGTTAGACAACTAGCAGAAACACTGCGAGTTGATCCTGTTGATGTCATCAAGAAGTTGATGCGTAATGGGATCATGGCAAACATTAATCAAGTGATTGATTATGAAACTGCCGCGATGATAGCTACAGCCTTTGGTTATGAGGTATCGAAATTCACCCCCACCTCTCCCCTGCCAGTTGCCCAAGAGATGCGACATGCGGCTCAAGACACTCAAGAAAAACTCAAACCGCGTGCACCTGTGATCACAGTTATGGGACACGTTGACCATGGCAAAACAACCTTGCTAGATGCAATTCGCGAGACAAATGTTGCTGCTGGAGAAGTGGGTAGCATCACTCAGCATATAGGAGCCTACCAGGTTGAACTTGATGGACGCAAGATCACCTTCATAGACACCCCTGGCCATGAAGCCTTTACGACCATGCGTGCTAGAGGAGCTCAGGTAACTGATATAGCAGTACTCGTGGTAGCCGCAGACGATGGCGTAATGCCCCAAACGGCAGAAGCTATTTCGCATGCACGAGCAGCAGGAGTTCCTATCGTAGTAGCAGTCAATAAAGTAGATAAATCAAATGCCAACGAGGATAGGGTAAAGAAACAGCTTGCCGATGAAGGACTAGTCATTGAGGAATGGGGTGGTGACATTATAGCTGTTCCTGTTTCCGCAAAGAATAAGAAAGGGATTTCCGATCTGTTGGAGAACATCCTCGTGGTGGCTGAGATACAAGAGCTTAGAGCTGATCCCGATAATCCTGCAATAGGAACCGTTCTTGAAGCCACTATGGATAAGACAAAAGGTCCGTTAGCTACAGTGTTGGTCCAGAGTGGTACCCTGCGTGTCGGAGACATCGTCATAGCTGGAAATACCCAAGGCAAGATCAAGGCCATGTTTAACGATAAGGGTAAACAAGTCAAGAAGGCAGAACCCTCCACTCCGGTTAAGATCTTAGGAATAAGCGAGGTACCCCAAGCCGGTGATATTATTACTGTGCTAACTGGAGATCAAGATACCCGCGCAATTTCAAGTAGACTGAGAGAGCAGCGCCAAAGGGAATTGGCCAGCTCATCCAGACCTCCAGGGCTAGATGAACTTCACACCCAACTCCAAGAAGGCAAGATAAAGGAATTGAATATTGTCCTTAAGACCGACGTACAAGGTAGTATTGAACCTATTAAGAACTCCCTCGAGCAGTTGACTTCCGAGAAAGTCAGAACTAATGTAATTCACACTGATAGTGGAAGCATTACCGAGGGAGACATATTGCTCGCCCAAGCTTCAAATGGTATCGTTATTGGATTCAATACACGCCCCACTATCGGCGCGCAAAAGCTTGCAGAGTTACACAATATAGATATTCGCACCTATCAAGTCATCTATGAGATGGTGGAAGAAGTTAGGCAAGCCCTGCTGGGAATGCTAGAACCCGTTTATGTTGAAGCAGTCGAGGGGCATGCAGAAGTACGACAAGTATTCGGTGCAGGCAAGAAGACGAAGATCGCAGGTACTCAGGTGATAGATGGCAAGGCTAGTCGCAATGCTTTGGCACGCATTACACGTCAAGGGGAGGTCTTACACCAATCCACAGTGACCAGTTTAAGGCGCTATAAGGATGATGTAAAAGAAGTGGCAGCAGGTATCGAATGTGGAGTAGGCGTCGATGGCTTCGCGGACTTCCAAATCGGAGACGTAATCGAATTCTACCGTAAGGAAAGAGCCAGTGGCACGCCGCACCGAGCGGATTAACCACCTCATAAGAAATGAAATCAGTGACCTTCTACGAAGGCAAGTCAAGGATCCGCGGCTAGGCGGGCTTATCACGGTCACTAGAGTCTCAGTTTCCCCAGACCTTCACCATGCTAAGGTGTTTGTTAGCGTACTTGGTGATAATGATCAAAAGGATGAGGTAATTCACACCCTAACAACAGCCTCAGGATTTTTCCACAAAGAATTAAGAGATAGATTAAGGCTCCGCTACATTCCAGAGCTGGCTTTCTATTATGACTCCACTATAGAAGATGCAGCTGCTGTCCTTCAGTTAATAGATGAAGGTACTATAAACAGCGACAGTCCAAATGAGTGTTGATGGCATCCTCAATGTTAGCAAACCTCCCGGCAAGACATCGTTTCAACTAGTCTCTCTCATACGACGTATGAGCCACCAGAGGCGTGTCGGGCATGCAGGAACTCTAGATCCAGATGCAAGTGGGGTATTACCTATATGCATTGGACAAGCGACCCGAGTTGTCGAATTTATGTCCGATGCCCCTAAAGTCTATCGCGCCAAGATCGAGCTAGGGATCACCACCGATACATGCGACGCAAGTGGGAAGGTCATTTCCAGAGGGGATCCTTCTTCAATAACACAGGTACAAGTAGATCGTGTGATCAACACTTTCCGTGGAGTGATACAGCAAGTTCCACCAATGTACAGCGCCATCAAACACAAGGGAAAACCATTGTATGAACTGGCTCGTGCTGGAATCGACGTACCCAGAGCAGCCAGAGAGCGCCGTATACTACGATTGGAAGTTATCGAATGGCAATTGCCTTTGTTCACTATTGAAGTTGAGTGTAGCGCGGGAACCTATATTAGATCGTTAGCCCACGATATTGGTAATACACTCGGTTGTGGTGCGCATTTGAATAACTTAGTACGTCTCCGATGCGGCTCCTTCGATCTTTCTAATGCAGTCTCACTTACTAACCTTGAAGAAGCCTTCAATAACGGTACATGGATGCACCTACTTCACCCCATCGATCAAGCCTTGTTAGCATGGAAAGCTGTCATCGTAGATAAGGCGACTGAAGCTCTTATCAGGAATGGACAGCGATTTCCTCAGCGATGCGACAATACCACTTCTCAAAAGTTGGGTCACTGTCGCGCTTATACTAGTGATGGATACTTCTTAGCAGTGCTTAAATGGCAAGAACAAGAGGGTCTATGGCATCCCTCAAAGGTATTTCATAACACTTTCATCTTCCCCCCAAGCATGCCGATGTCTGAGAATGCGATGACCACCTCAGGGAATCCATTCTGATCTAAAGACATTATTCACACTTAATAATCCAAATACGCAGTTCATCATCTAATCTCAAACAGAATACCTTCACATCATGTGTATTAAGACAATCGATTCCATATCCATTACATCTACGCTTTGCCGCACAACTATATCAACCAACACAGCTATCCCATAAATAATATATGGATTGTCAGTAAATCATTCATATCTTATTAATTGTCTTATCCATTATTTTCTCATCTTATATATAGTTTTTTATTCTTTTTCTCTAAAAATGTGATCAACTTATTGTCACAACCAGAGAGCAAGATATACCATTACCATATACAGGATAGGTCAGGTAGACTTCTTAATTGCCTACAGCCCAATCTATCCCAACAACCATAATATCATCACAGGAGTTGAGCACTGAAATCTACTAAAGCAATTGGACCAGCGTTAGTATTTATTCTCATACTACTACTATACCTCCCCACACTCATTTGGCTAGTCAAAGCCTGGATGCACAATGAGTACTACGGACATGGATTCCTCATTCCCGTGATATCTGCCTTCTTTATATGGAGACTTCGGGATAGACTTGAAATACACAACTCGTCTCCTTACTGGATTCTGTTTTTCGTCCTTGGACTAGCGATGTACATCATTGGGTTTGTTAGAGGCATGCAATTCCTTTCCGCGCTCTCTCTACCTATAGTACTCGCAGCATTGGCCCTACATTTTTATGGACAAAACTCGCTCAAAGTCTTGGCATTCCCTATTGTTTTTCTTCTTTTCATGATCCCTCCACCCTTTCTCAGCAGCATGGGTTGGGAACTTCAAAGAATCTCAACTCAAGGATCCACACTACTGAGCAAGGCAACTCCATTAGAAGTAACTGCCACAGGAACAACTCTTATGATGAATGGTAATCCGTTCAACGTAGGCCTCCCCTGTAGTGGAATGCACTCCCTTATCTCCCTACTTGCTCTCTCTGCAGTTCTTGCCTATGTGCTCACAGGTCCTTGGATTAAGAAAGCAATACTATTTGTCTCAACTGTACCTATAGCCATAGCTGCAAATAGTATGAGAATCGTATCTCTCCTTCTTGTGGCAAACTACTACGGCGTAGAAGCAGCGGATACAGATGCACCATTCCATTCTATATCCAGTGTGCTGCTATTTCTTGTGGCGCTGCTAGCACTCATACTGCTCAGCAGAGTCCTCGGATTAAGTCTTACGCCAATAACAGGAAAGGAAAGTGCCGATGAGGTTTCTTAGGCAATACTCTACTATCATAGGGTGTTTTCTGCTCATCTTGGCCATAGTCATCCTTCTCTCAACACCGGAAGCGATCTTCTCCAAGGGAATATCAGTTACCGACACCGAGCTTTCCAGGTCTGGGGGCTCCAGTAGACATGTTCGTACCAGCTTAGACTTTGGTAGTAACGATCATATGAGACAAAACTTCCCCTTAAGATTAGAAGACTGGCGTGGTACCGAATACGATACTAAAGATGTGGCAGATACACTCGGCGCCGACGTTATGATGATGAGGGGATATATAAAACCCGGAGTATACTCACCAATATTTCTGTTGATCATGCAAGCCGTAGATCGATCTAGCTTCCATCCACCTACCGTCTGTTATCCGGCGATGGGTTATACCATAGAAGAAGAAACCAGCGATGAAATCACTATCTCTGATAAGACATGGGCACAAGAATATGGTGGAAAAACCTCACTAGGAGAATCGATGTCGGTCAAGAAGCTGGTTGTATCTCGAGAATCCGAAGAAGGTGTTATTACTGAACGGCGATTGGTCCTATACTTCTACGTTAAAGACAACCCCCTCAATCCTTTTTCGTCAGATACTATTACTATGATTAGAGTATCAGCACTTATTCCCATTAACCAATCCTATGGAAGCATAGCAAATACAGTAAAGGCATTCACGGCCGATGCTCTTCCCTATATGTTCGATCCCGATCCAGACGTTAAAGACGATGAAAGGCTTGTTTTTAATCTAGTGAAATCTGGTATCCTTGGCTACCTGGGGCTTGTCGGAATACTTACCATACCACTCTTCTTTATACTTTATCCTTATCTGTGGGCTAATCGTCGAGAAGTAGTTGAACAAGGCCAAGTTGATATTGGCAGTGATATTACACCTCCGGTAACGACCGCTACAAGCGTTCCACGCACATCTCATACCAAAGAAAAGGCTAGTTCTCTAGATAGCACTAACGATGATACAGATCATACAGTCACCATAGGACCAATTCATACAGATGACAACCCTAAGAATCCTCCTATACCAAACAGCCACGATGAGACTGTGGCACAAACCGAGGAATCTGGGCCAATATCTCCAGATAAAACCACTAATCAAGGCAAGACCATACAAAGAAAGAGCACAAAGCAAAGAAAGAACACCAAGAAGAAACCCGAATGATCCCAAACCATACCGTATACTCTACTAAATGCCATATGATCCATCCATATGAGTATTTTACGAATTTAATCTACAATCCTTTCTACTAAGTGATCATTCATCAAGGCATGTCTCTGCTCATCTCCATCAATAAGTAGTCGGTGTGTTGGACTTGAAGGTGGTGTCCAGATATCCCTCGAGGCAGAGCTTGTTCATCGTAGAACCCCACATCCCCACCTTCCTCCAGTACCATACCATTGGGCAATCCCTTTCAGGATTATGTTTATACTTAAATTAGGCTACGCGTTTGAGAACGTCGATGTGGTACCATTCGATAATTAGCAGCCTTTAGCGTTATGGATCCCTCAGACATTCATTATGTTTATCCACATTGCGCATGATAAAAGTATCATCACCTCGTTCGAAAGTCATTCGGTACTTTTGATCAACATAGGCCTTAAAGATTCCAGGAGTGTCCTTCACAATATGGCTAAGAAGTCTCGCTCCCGGTTAAAGTCAATCTTAGTGGATAGTTACAACGCAGCTGTATACTGAGGAGCTTGGGTTGCCTTATTTGCCTTATTTGCCTTATGATTGGCTATATATCTGGTTTCTTATCCAGACTGCAAGCATAGCAAACGTGGTTTCCCGCCTATTCTTACGCTTTATCTCTTCAGGTAATTTGTAGTTCGATTGGACTAACTTCCACCAATGCTCCCTTAAAATGCTAATATCCACATATTCCTCTGCCATCATTGTGCTAGTGAGGCTCCAGTTGAATCAATCCCCAACAGTTTCCAATCACGTAGCTACCCCTGATTCAGTTACGACGCAGAGTAATCCCTTAGCTATCTCTGAGGAGATATCCCAACCCTCCTATCTTTTATGAGGCATGAAAAAACACACAGGCTTGCAGCCTACTGCTGTATGATCTGTATTCTTCACTTTTAAAAACACTACTTGGCTGTGTGAACAAAACTACTGATTGTGCAACTCGTGCGCCCCACAGTCATGTACGCAAGAATTAGAATCAAGATTGTCGCATGAGTTCCGTAAATGATATTATGTCTCGTATTCTAGACTTTACAGCATGATTTCGCTTAGTTCTCATATTTACCCTAGGTGATCGAAGATAGAATGCACCGAAGATGAACTAGCCAATATACCATGAGGGATGAATACTAGTTTGAACAGATTGGCTTCCACAGAGAATGGAGTCCTTTCTGAGGTAAAACCAAAAGAGCGTATTCTGCATCAGAAACCTATGGCGGGATGAGTGTAAGTACAATCGCCCATGACGGTTGGGAGGTATTTGCAGGTCGGAAGGTCTCTCGTTCTGATATCAGCAGCAGTGCTATTCCGACCAATCATTAAGGATCAAAGAACCTAGACAGCCTCGTATGATACGCAAGGAGGTAGCAATATGGACTTTCGACTTTCCCTAGAGCAGGAGGCAGCTCGAAGGGAGTATGAGGCCTTCTTTGAGGAGGTGATGAAGGATTCCCCTGAGAGTTGGTTCGGGACAATGGAAGACATGTATTCAAGCGAAGAGGGCAACGCGTTCTATCGACGAACGGCTCGTAAACTTGGGGAGAGGGGTTGGTTGGCAATGTCATGGCCTAGGGAATATGGGGGACGGGCGGCAAGCAGGGTTGACCAGCTGCTCCTACAGGAGGTAATGGGGGACTATGGAGCGCCCGGATATGATGTTCAGGGACTGGGTATGCTAGGGCCAACCCTGATCAGACACGCAAGTGAGGAACTCAAAAAAGAGTATCTCCCCCCGATAGCCAGAGGAGAGGCGATGGTTTGCCAGGGGTGGAGCGAACCGAACGCCGGTTCTGATCTGGCAGCCCTCACCACTCGGGCAGTTGAGGATGGAGATGATTTCGTCCTGAATGGGCAAAAGACTTGGACCACAGGCGCTCGCTTCGCCGACTTCATATACGTCGTAGCCAGGACCGATCTTGAGCAGCCTCGACACAAAGGTTTGTCATACTTTGTGTTGAACATAGCGGAAACTAAGGGCATCACTATTCGTCCTATACTCAGCATGGCTGGGCGATATCTTTGGAGCGAAGTCTATTTTGACGATGCCAGAATTCCCAAGCGCAACTTGGTTGGGGAAAAGAACAAGGGCTGGGGTGTTGTCCTTTCCGGAATGGAACATGAGAGGTCGTCCTTGGGTGGCTGGATCCTGGAATGCAAGCACAATCTGCGAAACCTGGTGAAGTTCTGCAACGAGACAAGGTGGAACGGCGAAGCCCTGGCCAAGAAGCCAACAGTCAGATATCGGCTGGCGCAGATGGGGGTGGAGGTGCAGGTAGGACTCTCAACGCAGTATCGGTTGGCTGCGCTTGCCGACCAGGGGACACTTCCCATGCATGAGGCATCGGCGGCCAAGATATTTGCCACGCAGCTTTACACCCGTTTCTCTGAGATGGCCATTGATATTCTGTCGCAATACGGAGCGGTCACCCAAGGTTCGAAATGGGCCCCCTTCTCAGGGAAGTTCGAGTTCCTATACCAGACGGCTCCGGGGTGGGAGCTGGCGGCTGGCAGCACCGAAATCCAGAAGAACATCATCGCCCAATGGGGCTTGGAATTCCCCAGGCCGTGATGGAAGGAGAGAAGCGTGAATATCCAACTGACTGAGGAGCAGGAGATGCTTCGATCTTCAGCTCGAGGTTTTGTCGATAAGGAGTGTCCTACAACCTTGGTAAGGCAGATAGAGGACAGTGAGAGCGGATACTCACCGGAGCTTTGGAAGAAGATGGCGGCCTTGGGATGGATGGGACTGGCGATCCCAGGAGAATACGAAGGCACAGGAGGAAGTTTCCTGGATCTGGTACTACTCATTGAGGAGATGGGTCGGGGCTGTCTTTCGGGCCCGTTCCTTTCTACCGTGGCTGTTGCTGCTATGGCTATTGCCGCCGCTGGCACGGAGAGACAGAAGCAGGAGCTACTACCTCAAATCGCCAGGGGTGAAAAGATCCTCACGCTTGCTCTCACTGAACCTGGCGGAGGGTGGGACGCAGATTCAATTCGTATCAGCGCCAATGCTATGAATGACTACTATGTTATCAGCGGTACCAAGCTATTCGTCGAGGATGTATCTATTACCGACTATGTGCTGTGTGTGGCCAGAACCAATAATGACGACGGTTCTGAGAATGGGATCACTGTTTTCCTTCTGAATACCGCAAGCTTGGGGCTCAAATACAGCTCGTTCAACACCATAGGTGGAACTCAGCAATACGAAGTCGTGTTCGACAGTGTAGTGGTCCCGGCAACCAACATTATTGGAGAGCCAGACAATGGTAGGACAGTGGTTAGGCACATGTTGGATTGGGGTGCAATTGCCAAATGTGCCGAGATGATTGGCGCAGCAAGGCAGGTCGTTGATATGACTGTGGCCCATGCCAAAGAGCGCATAGCCTACGAGCGCCCCATCGCTAGCTTCCAGGTTGTCCAGCATCTCTGTGTTGATATGCTTACCTATGTTGATACCTCGAGGAATATAACCTACGAGGCAGCCTGGAGACTCAGCGAGGAACTCCCTTGTGCCCAACAAGTGGCGGCGGCGAAGGCTTGGACCAATGAGGCCTATGTTCGTATTACCAAGATGGGGACTCACCTTCACGGAGCCATAGGCTTCACGAGGGACCATGATATTGGACTCTACTACCGCCGTGCCAAGGCGGCCCAGCTTGCCTTCGGCGACTCTGACTACCACCTGGAAGTGATGGCTCGGGAGCTGGGATTGTAGCCACCCCTCGGGGCATGGTGAGAAGCTAACCTTCTCGGAGAAGGTTAGCTTCTGTAGCTCCCTATCGGCTGTCAAACACCCACAGGGGGACCAGAGATGGTTAAACTGATGGTGTCAACCATTACCGGTGGTCATTCATGAGAGGTAGACCAGGTGTGTGCCCCATGATTGAGGCAAGCGTGATATATAAGCGTGAGGAGGTGGGTAAAGAGAAGCTGAACCCACCTCAGGCAAATAGCTACCAGGCGCACAGCGAGATTAATACGGTTAAACGATTAGGCCCTTAGCTCCGAGAAACAATAGAATGTAGGGAATGCACTACAAAGGGAGTGAAGGGGATGAAGCAGGAATCGATAAATCTCATCGAGTTTCAGAATAAGTTTGCTACG
>JAXHVC010000041.1:0-15777 GCA_034189315.1 Chloroflexota bacterium
CGTAATTATACAGGAAATAGGTAGAGCGGGCAACAGGGCACTGGAGCATCTCACTCTTGGAGCAAGTCACCGTCCGGCCCGGACTGGGGACTCCTCTTGGCTTTTCAGGGATGCCCGCCGCAGGCTTCGGCGTGAGCGCTCAGCCGAACGGCTGGCGGGGGCGGAAGAGAGATCAAAACCCAAAGGCCGCAGTTGGGTTGAACTCTGAGACAAGTTGGTGTACAATTGAGGATGGGACAGACCTGCGGAGGGACCGCGCCGAGGATTTCGTCCAGTGTATCATCTCAGAAGGTGAGGAATCACAATGGAGCGAAGTAGAACAGAGTACCAGATCGTACCGGCCCAACCCGCCACGACTGCCCAGGTTCACTTCGACGATGGTCGTATCTTTGAGGGCCCCAAAGGCACCCCGCTGGAGGCTTTTATCCACACCGCGTCGCTCGACAAAACAGTGCCCATCGTCGCAATTTAAATTACCTTGACGCCTCCTTTCCATTACATATGACTATGGATTACGTTTGTATTTGATAGACTCCGATTTGTTGCTAAAGGCCATTGCACACCTAGGACTCGTCGTACACAAGGATTTTAGGATTGAAACATCCTGTATCTCAGAAGCTAGTTACCTACCTTATTATGGTAACTAGACTGTTTATGACTTTGCGAACTTCGTTCTGATATTGAACAAGGCCTATACTGTAATGGGCAGTGTCTTGCCTGACTGATTTCCAGATAAGGCCCTTTTCTGACGTATATAACGCTACTGTTCTAGAAAAGGTTGCCTTTACTTGGTGTGATCGTGTCGGTCCAACGTAAACAACCAAAAAAACATGTTGCACCAGCAACATTCTGCTGCTACAATGAGGAGCCGGAAGGAAAGAGCCAGGCCATGCTTCAGGGCCTTGACTAGGCTCAAAAGGCCTGTATCCAGGATGAGGCACTAGCCAAGAGCCCCTGTAGCTCAGAGGATAGAGCAGCGGTTTCCTAAACCGCGTGTCGGGCGTTCGAGTCGCCCCAGGGGTACCACCATCAAAGCCTCAACACGGAAATGGCAAACGTGAAGGGTTGGTGTTTGGTGTTTGTGTCTAAGTAACAAGAGTCTGGTAACCTACAGGGTATAGTAATAGAGGATTCTTGATAATCCTGATTGTAGCTGATGTCGAACTTGATGGTGTACCTCTAGTTTGACTTGGCAATACCTTCTCATAGATCTTTTATGACACTATTGTTGTCATAATCCTCTTAAAACTTGCCGATGTTGTACGGAAGGTATTTGGGAGTATGCCAAGGCAACTGTGAACCACGTGGAGTTGACCGATATTTTATATGTAGGCATCAGCGAATGCTAGAAAGGTGGATAAGGCCCATAGCTTCAAGAATAGGGGTGTAGCTCAGTTTGGTAGAGCAGCGGTCTCCAAAACCGCCGGTCGTGGGTTCGAGTCCTGCCACCCCTGCCAAAGAAGCTCTGCCACTCAATATGTCAGAGCAAAAAACAAATTTACATAATCATGATCTCCCCAGGGATCCACAGCGTGTGGCAGTTTTAGTGGATGGGCCACAGGTAGCTGCTTTTAGGTCTATACTTGGAGGGCGACAGGACGTCAATCCAGGGCTATTATTAAAGTTTCTTGTCGGAAAACGTACATTAGTAAAAGCTGCATGGTACCAAGCCTTTAATCCAGAAGACCAAGCGGTCATCAAGTTTCTACTTGATTTTGTCGCCAGTAATCGATTGTTTGAGCTAGTTTCCCCTGGTCGTCGGGAACATGACATTGATGCTGAGCTAATAAGCGATCTCCTGGAAATTGCATTTGAAAGACAAGCAGATACAATTGTTATAGTAAGTGGAGATGGTGGCTATCTCAGACCAATTCGAATTGCACAACGCAGAGGGATCAGAGTGGAGGTGGCTAGTACTCAAAAGTTGGGAGAGCCCCCTCCAGTGGCTCTGGAATTGGTTAGAGAAGCTGATAAGTTTATAGATTTGGGTGATTTTCTGGAATCGATAACAGCATAGGTTTTATACAGTGGTCCGTACCTGTTATACTGTCGGTAATCTGAATGAAAACGTTGGCCCAAATGCCGAGGTGGTGGAATCGGTAGACACGCCATCTTGAGGGGGTGGTGAGCGAAAGCTCGTAGGAGTTCAAATCTCCTCCTCGGCACCATATAGAATCCGTGGCGGCGTGGCCAAGTGGTTAAGGCGAGGGTCTGCAAAACCCTTATTCAGCGGTTCGAATCCGCTCGCCGCCTCTTTATCATTTAAAGCTGCGGAGATGATGGTCAAAATAGGTATTCTACCTATAGGCGACTTGGTATTCGCATTAGCTCCTATATACTACTACCATTCTTAAGTTATGCCCATTACGACCGTGGTGGTTACCTAGGGGTGTTGGTGATAAGAGAATAAAGTAGCTCAAATCATCCTAAGCCCCATAGTCCTGGCAATATATCTGCCGAGGTGGCGGAATAGGCAGACGCGACGGACTTAAAATCCGTTGGACCTCAAGTCCATGCGGGTTCGACCCCCGCCCTCGGCACCACTAATAGCAGATAAGACGAAACAGCACATCCAGGTATAGCAAGAGTGTTAGCTATATCAGTCGATCCTAAAAGGACAGCGCCATTCCACACAACACTAATGTATCCAATTCCCCAGAAGCAGGTTTGCTTATCGTCTTCGAGGGCTGTGAAGGATGTGGCAAGACAACTCAGGCCATGAGACTTAGCAAACACCTTGCGCAAGCAACTATCCCTTTCTCTCTAACCCGTGAACCTGGAGGCACCAGTCTGGGAGACCAAGTACGTACAATAGTCAAGAAATCAAAGGGTATTGAGATTTCACCACTTGCTGAATTGTTTCTTTTTCTAGCTTCTCGTGCCCAACTGATTGAAGAGGTAGTACTCCCAGGAATACAACGGGGTGTTGTTATTTGTGATCGCTATACACCTTCAACCTTGGCATATCAGGGATCGGCACGAGGATTAGATCCCTCCACTATCAGTACGGTAAATCATATTGCCACAGGTGGTCTTGAGCCTGATCTTGTGATTCTTCTAGACATCCCTCCCAAACTTGGATTGAGCAGGTCATCTACCAGACAAAACTTGCTTTCAAGTCAGGGCGAGTCAAATGATAGTTTGGATAGATTCGAGGATCAGAACATTGCCTTTCATGAACAAGTGAGGCAGAGCTATCTGGAGATGGCAAAAGGAGATCCCTCGCATTGGACCGTCATAGATGCCAGCCTTCCAGAAGAAGAGATTGATAGTCTCGTCTGGAATAGAGTTCAGCAACTGCTATCCCAAAAATCAATGCGTTACTGAACTGTTTATATTTACCATGGCGGATAAGACACTATTCTGTTGTGCTGCGAATGAATCAGCAATAATACTGTAGAGATGGCTTGTCGCAAACCAACGTTTGAGCATGAGAGTGAGATTGCAACCAGAGGTTTCCGCTTTATCGCGGGTATTGATGAGGTTGGCCGGGGAGCACTCGCAGGTCCAGTGGCAGCTGCCAGTGTAATCCTTCCTATTGATATCGAACATCGTTCTATTGATTGGATCGGAACGGTACGAGATAGCAAACAGTTATCCCCTAAAAGGAGAGAGGCCCTCTTCAATCTAATACAGATGTCTGCCATAGCCATAGGTGTAGGTATGGTAGATCCTGTTGATATAGATGCGAAAGGTATTGTTGAGGCAACTCGATGTGCTATGTGCATGGCTGTGGATCAACTAGTCCAGTCACCAGATTTCCTGTTGATAGATGCCATTGCAATCCCATCCATTACCATTCCACAGAGAAATATAATCAAGGGAGATGAACAATGTCTCTCCATAGCTTGTGCGTCTATAGTGGCTAAAGTCACAAGAGACCGGTATATGATGGAAATGGATCGAAGCTATCCTGGATATGCGCTTGCTAACAACAAGGGATATGGGACTAAGCAACATATGATGGGGCTGGAGATATTGGGAACCTCGTGTATTCACCGGCGTACGTTTGTACCGGATAGAATGATTTCTTAGAGATGGGGCGTTGTTTGCTGCCTATTGCTTTACTGGTTTTGGGCTAGTTCAACGCAACGAAATGCATTTATACGACCATGGTTTATATCTGATAGGTCGTCACAAGAGCTTTCGATTATAGACCGTACTTCGTCATTTAAATAACCATTTCCATTGGTATCCTCAACTATATCGAATATAAGAGCCGCTAATCCTGCTACATAGGGAGTGGCCATTGAAGTGCCGCTTTTATACTCGAATCCCCCATCGTTTGAAAGGGAATATATTCTTACTCCTGGAGCAGCTACATCAACCCAATCACCCCTTGCAGAAAAGGAGGCCAAGGAATCATTTGTATCTGTAGCTGCAACAGCAATGCAATTGGAGTAGTAGGCAGGATATCGAGGGTCACTGTTTCCATCGTTACCAGCAGCCGCTACAATCACAGCGCCGTTTTCCCAAGCGTAGTCTATTGCAGATTCTAAAGAAGCCGACGGAGTATCGACCACCACGCTTAGATTGACTACTTCGGCACCGTTGTCAACTGCCCACCGAACACCCTTAGCCAACCGGGAGCAATAGCCTTTACCATCGTCTTCCAGTACTTTGACATTCATTAGGCTACTGTCAAATCCCACACCCGTAATACCAAGGTCATTATCAGAAGCGGCAGCAGCAACGCCAGCTACATGTGTGCCATGCCCATACATATCCTCAAAAGTATCACTATCAGTGAAATTGACACTAGCGATGATTTTACCTTCCAGATCGGGATGATCACGATCAACACCGGAGTCTAAAACAGCGATAGTCACACCAGGATCTCCATGAGTCACCCCCCAAGCCTCCGGAGCATCAATATTGTTCATGCCCCATTGGTAGAAGTAGTTAGAATCACTGGGGATAGATCCATCTTGAAATAACCTGGCAATCTGGGCAGTGAGACTCATCCAACCACTATCATTGGTTGAACTGGTAGAAGCATTACCAAATGTCCCCAGGATTAATATAATTAACAAAATTTCGCCAAAGTAAGACCTCATTACCCTCCACCCAGAAACTTTTACATCTCCAGGTTACAGGGACGAGGTCAAACATAAGGTCAATATGGTAAACACAAGGGAAACAAATTGGTGTAAATCAGGTAAACTTATATTAGCTAACTAGGCATTATAGTGATTTAAGGTGAAATGAGGTAAAGTATATTTGAATCTGAAGGAAACTGGTCTACTACTAAAAGATGAAGTTGAGTGGTACCGATGGGCACTATCGATATATGCTCAATGAAGATCTGTTAGGCTACACTTTTTCTGATCTGACGTATTGACTTTGTTACGCCCAATGGACTATTGAATACGGCGGAACCAGCTACGAGTATAGTGGCTCCAGCTTCAACAACCTTTGGGGCAAACTCAGAAGTGATCCCTCCATCAACCTCTATTTCTGCAGTTGATCCGATATGATCTAATCGTCTACGAAGATCAGCGATCTTGTCGATCATCCCCTCTATAAAAGGCTGACCTCCATAGCCAGGATCTACTGTCATAACTAATACAATGTCCACAAATGGTAGAATAGCATCTATAAGGGCTAGGGAGGTACCTGGATTTAGCGATACCCCTGCCTTTAGTCCCAGATTCTTGATTTGCTCAACTGCACGGTGGATATGGGGACATGCCTCAGCATGAAAGGTAATAATATCTGCACCAGCATCTGCAAACAGGGGTATCTGACTCTCAGGATTGATTACCATCAGATGAACATCAAACGGTACATCTGTATAAGGTCTCAATCCCTTGACCACAGGAGAGCCCACGGTGATACTGGAGACAAATTGACCATCCATTACATCGATATGAATATAATCGGCCCCAGCATTCACAACCTCAGACAGTTGTTCACCGAGACATCCGAAATCAGCAGATAGAATTGATGGAGCCAGCTTTACCATTGCGTCAACACCCATTTCTTGCCCGCTGGTAGTGAGTTATTTTCCCTGATACCAACGCAGTTTTCCTAGATGCTAGTGTAGTGTTTCGGAAAAGGTTTTACAAATACTTATCCCCATCAATCTGAATCATCCTGCAATTCCATTTGAAGGAACGGATTTTTTAATAACTAGTTTACGATGAAAAGCTGCTTTGTGAAGCAGCTACAGGGATGATTTATTTGTCTACTATCTGGTATCCAATTGCAGCCAAACCCGGGCCAATAGAATAGGCCATCACCGGACTGAATTCGGTGGTATAGGCTTCCACACAGTTGAATTGAGATAGTATACGGCTCTTAAGTTCTTCTGCTTCTTCAGGCACACCTGCATGTGCCACTGCTACATGAATTGGTCTACCTCTAACCTTCTCATCCATATCCTTGAGACAACGATCGATACCTCGTTTCTTGTTCCTCACAACGCTGTAAAGTCGAACTGACCCGTCCTCTATCCTGAATACTGGTTTAATACCAAGAGTAGATCCCATGTTGGCGGCCATCTTTGGGATGCGCCCAGACCGGTGTAGATATTTGGTCGTGCCAAACACACCAATGAAATGCGTTCGTTCTGCTGCTCTCCTAGCAACATCCTCAATCTCATCTAGCCCTTTGCCTTCTTGTGCAGCACGAGCAGCAGCTAAAACAACTAATCCCTCTGCTGAAGCACAGGTATTAGTATCGAACACTCGTATCATAATATTGCCATTTTCGTCCTCTATTTCCTTACCTGCTAGACGCGCCATATCTGAAACGGCGCTGAGTTTCCCTGATAGTGTGAGACAAAGCACATTTTCGGCATCCCTTCCTATCTCGCGAAAGATATCACTGAATGTCGTAGGTGGTATCGCCGATGTGGAAAACCCTTCTGGCCATTGCTGGAGCATCTCTAAAGCATCAGAGGGACTAATATCCACCCAATCAACATATGTTGTGCCGTTGAATGAGAATGTAGCTGCTGGCACAACCTTGATACCGTATTGATTCACCATTTCGCGTGGAATACAAGATACACTGTCGGTAATAACAACAACTCTACTCAATGGCTCTTCTCCACATAAAACTGTTTCAAGCCATACGATATGGTCGCATAGTAGTACGAGGTATCACCAGTGTCAAGTCCACTTGCCTAAAACACAGTTCTAGGGACGATAGGTAACTATGCTTTTCGTTGACTTTATATGGTAAATATACCTGCCATTTATACCCCCAATTAGCTTGAATGATCCTTAGACTGTGAACATGAAGTGATAATCTCATGCCTATGAATATAGCTAAATATGTCTGAATTAGACTGGATCGAAATGTGTAACACAGTGTGCCCATATCACTAGGAGGTAGTGATGTATTTTAAACGAAGGGGGGGGCCGTCGCTTAAAATCTGGCTTTGAGTGCAATCGCATCAGTCATGTGAATAGACTATCCCTAAGTAGACGTCGTTGATGATCGTGTTCGTCAGTGTGTTATTTAGAGGTTCCCTTACCATCAGCAGACAGCAGCTGCTTTGCCCTCTTGAGCTGGAACTCAACCTGATGTAACGCAGTACCACCTACAATATCACGGCCAGATATGGCAGATTCCAACGATATATCAAGCACATCATCATCAAATAGAGGCGAAAAGTTCTTATATTCCGCTACACTAATCTCACCCAGACTCTTGCCCCGCTCCATACCAAAATGCACCAATTCTCCTACTGTCATATAGGCTTGACGAAATGGCACACCTTTTCTCACTAGATAGTCAGCCAGGTCAGTGGCGAGGAGGTAGCTTTCATCGGCCGCTTGCCGCATACGATCACCCCGGAAGACCATTGTCTTCATCATGCCACAGAATACTTCCAACGTAGAATGGAGCACATCTACAGTATCGAAGAGGGGCTCCTTGTCTTCCTGCATATCTCTGTTGTAAGCAAGGGGTAATCCCTTCATCATAGTCAATGTTCCAACTAGGTTGCCATATACCCGACCAGTCTTGCCACGAGCCAATTCCGCCACGTCCGGATTCTTTTTCTGGGGCATAAGACTTGATCCCGTAGTATAAGCATCGCCAATCTCAATAAAACCAAATTCTGCAGAAGACCATAGTATTAACTCTTCGGCAAGTCGTGAAAGGTGCATCATAGTAATACTGGCCGCTGCTTCGTATTCAATGACAAAATCCCTATCAGACACTGCATCAAGACTATTCTGGCTAATCCGACCGAAACCGAGTTCTCGAGCAACCATATCACGATTCAAGGGATGCGGCACGCCTGCCAAAGCACCACTTCCTAAAGGGAGAGTATTAGTACGCTCCAGGCAATCTCGAAATCGGGATACGTCGCGTTCGAACATCTCAAAATAGGCAAGGATGTGGTGAGCCATTAATACCGGCTGAGCCCGTTGAAGGTGTGTGTATCCCGGCATGACAATATCCCTATGTTTGGATGCAACTTCCACCAATACATATTGAAAGTCTCTTAGATTGCCAATAGTGTTCTCCAGCGATTCCTTAACAAAGAGCCTCAAATCAACAGCTACTTGGTCATTTCTAGACCGTCCTGTATGTAGTTTTCCTGCTACATCACCAATGTGCTCAAATAGACGTGCCTCTATATTCATGTGCACATCTTCTAAATCGCCTTTGAACTGAAATTCCCCTCGTTCGATTTCCCCATGAATTGTAGTTAAACCCCTCACAATAGCTTCCGCATCTTTCTTGGTAATGATCCCTTGTTTGGCCATCATCTCGGCATGAGCTATGCTGCCACGAATATCCTGTGAATAAAGACGTTGGTCATATGATGTGGAATCGGTGTAAGATTTCACGGACTCATCGATATCAGCTGAAAAGCGACTGCGTAGAGGTTTCATTAAAACTCCCAAAATGAAGCGTCCGATAGGAGAATGACAACTTCTTGGATTGTTACTTTATACAAGGAATCTCTTTTTCAGATTAAACATTATCTCCTCCAGATCATCTCCACGTGTTATCAACTGATCCATCACGCTATCAACCGTGGATCTAATCTTCGGATTTCCTAAATCATCAAGTGAGGCATAGTATCCTGCCCTTCGACCAAAGCGGTAATTCAGGTTATCCTCAGGGGGAAGCGATTGGTATCTTCTGATAAGGTTTAGCATTGTGTTTTTGGCCGACGGAAGCTGTCCCTCTACTTCCTGAAGCAGATTCTCAATATGATCACTAGCAAGGTAACTAGTCACTTCCAGCTTCTGGATAAGCTGTGCGATTTCTTCGACTACTTCATCATCTGTAAGCAATTCAAAGTCACCTTCTGCCCATTTCTTGAATAGGGGAATGTCATCCCTAATCATCAAGCTCCTGAGCCGAATGAAATCCGGGTTGATCTGATTAAGTACCTCTGCTGTTCCAGATACATGTTCCTTTGTCCATCTCTTGCCTCCCAAACCAGGCATCACATAGTCACAGACCGAGATCCCTGCTGCCACTGCCTTCTGACCACCGATCACATGGTCTTGGGCAGTAACACCCTTCTGCACATACTCAAGGACCTGATCAGATCCACTCTCCAGCCCAACATGCAATCGCGTGAGCCCAGCGTCATGGATTTCCTTCAATTCCTCGAGGCTCTTCATTGCGGCAGTCTTCGATCTGCCATAGGTGGTCACTCGTTTAATACTAGGAAACATACTCTTGAGGTATGTCAGCACTTCGACCATGTCCTGAGTACGAATGATCAAGGAATCGGCATCTTGCAGGAATACCCTTTCCCCTCCAAAATGAAGCCACAAGGCCACTATGCGATAACCGTCGGTAGGGGGATTCTCATAGACGGCGGCTGCGGTCTCCCTAATGTTTCCACCATATCCAAGTTTCCAGGATAGCTCTTTGATATTATCCGATATGATTTTGATTGTATCGATATCCTTCTTTATCTCCTCGGCACTACGCATGGATAGCTTGCTGGTGCGATGACTCGAGCAGAATTCACATCGGTGCCATGGGCATCCTCTGGTGATGCGCAAAAGCAGAGAATGCGCTTCTGAAGGAGGGCGGGAAGGGCCCATCTCAAAGGTTAAATGGGGTAGATTAATACCTGATTGCCTGACCATTTAATACTCCACTTATCACTAAGACGTCACCACATTGCTACATATGGCCATCTTTGCCTTTCCACTAAGTCCTAAAGACTGGACTGCCAAGTATCAGAGAGTTGCTAAGAGCAGTATATGGGGTACCAAATGTGCCAAGTCTAGTTAGCACTATCATCCCTTATTCGCCATGCTGCACTTGGGCTTGGGTCTTGGATGGAAGTCCCAGAAGGCGAATGAATCCAGGGGCGTCCGACTGATCAAATTGGTCCCCTTCATCATATGTAGCAAGCTCATGTCTATAGAGAGCATGAGGGGACTTTCGTCCTACAACTCTACAATTACCATTGGTTAATTTGAGTCTAATTGTACCTGTTACATAACGTTGAGAACTTAGCACATAGGCCCTCAGATCACTGCAAAGGGCAGAGAACCACATCCCGTCATAAATGAGGTCGGCATATTCATCCGAAACCCTTTGCTTGAACCGGAGCTGATCCCTCGACAGCGTCATACTCTCCAACGCGCGATGTGCCCTGAGTAGCACATCAGCAGCGGGAGCCTCGTATATTTCCCTGGACTTGATACCAATAAGCCTGTCCTCTATATGATCTATACGTCCGATTCCATACTTACCAGCTAGATCACTCAATCTCTGAATTAGGTCAATCCCACTCATCTTCTTTCCATCGAGCGCTACTGGTATACCGTGTTTGAAGTCGATCTCCACATATGCTGGCTTTTGAGTAGTCCCACCGGAAGTCTTGGTCCATATAAAAACATCATCGGGGGGCTCTACCCACGGATCTTCAAGTACCCCGCACTCGATGCTTCTGCCCCATAGGTTCTCATCAATAGAGTACGGGCTGGAAGAGCTAACAGGAATTGGAATATCATGGTCTCGTGCGTAGGCAATAGTTTGTTCTCTAGTCATACCCCACTCACGTGCAGGAGCTATGATTTGAAGGTCTGGCGCTAGTGTGGCCAATCCAATTTCTATACGAACCTGATCATTACCTTTTCCCGTACACCCATGAACCACTGCATCGGCACCCTTCGCTCGTGCCATATCCACAAGCAGTTTTGCTATAAGTGGGCGTGATAGTGCAGTGGCCAGGGGATACGTGTCCTGGTAAAGCGCGTTTGCCTGAAGTGCGGGAAACAGATAATCAGAGACAAATGTTTCCTTCGCATCGGCAACCAATGCGTCTGATGCACCAAGCTGAAGCGCTTTCTCTTTTATTGACGTAAAATCTCGCTCGTTCCCAACGTCAACTGTTAGAGCGACAACCTCGACGCTATACTTCTCTATTAACCACTTAATGGCTACAGAAGTATCTACTCCACCACTATAAGCCAATACTACCTTCTTCAACACCGTTTGCTCCCCTAAATTAGTCATTAACTATTCTTCGGTTCAAAGTGGTCTATAAGGAACTCTGTGATACGCTGACCAACACCAGGATAATGCCATTCATAGCTATGCCCAGGTGGATCGAAGTATCCACCAAGCTTCATAGGACCGCCGGCAAAGCCATCCAATGCCCAATTCAAATGGGCATCAAACAAACATCCTAGTAGCACCATTGCATCCCCATCTGCAAAGGCATCTCCCTCCACCCCATTATCTTCAATTATCAGAGTCCGCTCTGATTGTAGTGGACTGCAATAGAATGGACATCCCGCCTCAATACCATACACCTGTTCATTGGATTTGAGCAATGTCATAACCTTATTAGTATAAGCAGCACCTTGGCTCAATCCTGTTATGATAACTCTAGTATGCGGATTGTTCTGCGTGAGTAGTTGTACCTCAGCGGCCAATTGCCTAGCCTTTGCTGGCATTTCATCAAGAACAGCCTTGGTCTCTCCATAGTAACCAGATACACTATTCTCAGTCCTGCCATACGGTATCCTTTTGGTACTATAACCCAAATCTTCGAGGACACCTGCCGTACTGGCTACAACTTCACCCCATTCTTCATCGTCCAGTTCAGGAACACGTCCCCAACCGCCAGAGTTGTAGATGATAACTATATCGACTCCAGACATTTCAACGAGTTTATCCAATAATCCATCTGTAAGACCAGATCCGGACCATGGATCGTTTTCGTACACTTCCATAGCCTGCGCATAGGCTCGACGCACGATATCTACAGCTTCTTCCTCACTAGATACAATACTAGGACCCTCCAAAGAACTGAGAAGATCAATGGCATATTGCCTCGATTCTTCTGATGATAGAGGATTAGGGACTGATGAATCAAATAGGCTTACGATGAAGGATAGCATAATAACGCTTAACATAGTAAAGGAGTAGCGCTTATTCCTATCCATTGCGCTCCTCCACTATCGATTCTATAAAACCGATCAGCTTGTGTTGTCCCTCCTCCCCCATGAGATCCCAATTGAAAGCATGACCTGGCACCTTTAAATACCATGACAATATCTGCAATGAACCCTCCTCAGGTGGTGTAGTGGTAGGGATTCTCCCTAGATTGTGTTTTATCAAAACTCCAATATTTCCATTAGACAAGGGATCATCATCTTCTTCTATTATAAAAGTTCTTTCATCTTTAGCTGATGAATTATACCAGACAGGGAGACCAGCCTGAATACTGTATATATTGGTCTCTGGTTCGAGTAAAAGCATCACCTCCTTACAGAACGCCGCTCCTGTGGACCTCCCAGTTATTATTACCTTTAACTCGGGACAGTACTTGAGTAGGAATCCCAGCCTGCCAGCTAATTCAGGAGCTGTTTCCGAAAACATATTAAACATATCCCCAATAGTAGGAATGATCTCCCCACTTCCATACCCACCCCTCTTGAACTCCACGATATCTGATGTGCATCCAAGACTTGCTAGTTCACTTTGAACTGCTTCCAGCACGGTAGGCCATTCCTCATCTTGCTCAATGGGGCTTCCACCAAATCCCCCGGTATTATAAACGAGGAGAAAATCAATTTCCTTGGCTATTTCATACCACTCTAGCAACTCATTAGTGGACTCAGATTGCAATGAGAGGTGGTCCTCTAATTCCTCAGCCTGCAACCCGATATCACTAGTACTCAGCTCCGTATCATACTCAGCCAATGTTTCTAGGTGACGCCATACTTCTTCCTCGTTTACTCTTCCGGAAGGTAATGCGAACAACAATATCAAAGAAAGTAGCACAACAAGCAGCAAAAACCAAGCTGCCCATCCGCGTCTCATTGTCAAGAGTCCTCGGTCACTGCCGTTATAGCCTCCCCTAGAATCACTATGGCCTGGTCTATCTCGTCCCTGGTAACAGTGAGTGGGGGCATGAAACGAAGGACATTAGGTTTCACACAATTGATCAATAGCCCCTTCTCCAAGCAGGAAAGCATAACCTTGTTGGCAATGTCTTCATTAAACTGTAGCGCTATTAGTAGTCCCTGTCCTCTAACCTCCGTGATACATTTGAGCTTTACCCTCAATCCTTCTAGCCTTCCCAGAAAGTGCGTTCCAACTTCCTGTACCCTATCTGGCAAGGCCTCTTCTATTACATATTTCATCACAGCCAAGGAAGTAGCGCATGCCAGGGGATTTCCCCCAAACGTTGTCCCATGATCCCCTGGGCCAAATACTGCAACCTTCTCCTTGGCCAAGATGGCCCCAATGGGAATGCCACCCCCTAGGCCTTTTGCCAGAGTCATAATATCAGGTTCCACTCCACAGCGCTGGTAGGAAAACAGAGTGCCTACTCGAGCAATACCAGTTTGTATTTCGTCTAAAATCAGTAGAATCCCCTTCTGGTCACACCAGTGACGCACCTCTTTAATGTAGCTCTTGTTGGGGATAATAACACCACCCTCCCCCTGGACCGTTTCCAACATCACCGCACAAGTCTGACTTGTGGTGGCTTCCTTTAAAGCTGCCACATTATCATATTCCACATTAGCAAATCCATCCGGTAGTGGAATATATGGATGCTGATACTTTTCTTGTCCTGTTGCAGCTACCATAGCCAATGTACGGCCATGAAACGAATTAAACATGGTGATCACTTCATGAGCATTATTCAAATGGGCCTTGCCATACTTTCGAGCCAGCTTTACCGCTCCCTCATTGGCCTCTGTCCCACTATTGGAGAAAAATACCCGATTGAAGCAGCTGTTCTTCACCAGCAACTCGGCTAGGCATACCTGAGGAATGGTATAGAATTGGTTGGATGTTTGAATGAGCATACCTGCCTGCTTGGTGATCGCCTGTACTACCACCGGATGACAATGTCCGAGGGTGTTGACTGCCCATCCCCCCACAAAATCAAGATACTCCTTCCCATCATAATCCCAAACCCTGATCCCATCACCCTTCACCAATGTTACAGGCAGCCGATTCACTGTCTGCATAAGATATTTTTGTTCTAGTTCTTGCCATTGAACCATCTGCCTATATCCTCACTCATAACTTAGAATCAATCCCAGTAACCTTTCACTACCCATTCACTTAATTGTAGTGCCACCATTCGTGCCTTCTATCTCTCGTATCAAGGCATGAGCTGCCCTTCCATCCACGATGCGAGTCACGGGAACCGTGTTCAAGGCTCGCAAACATGCTTCCAATTTCGGTATCATTCCACCGGATGCTACACCAGAGTCTATCAATGATCTAGCCTTACTGGCCGAGAGGTCAGATTCAAGGTTTCCAGCGCCATCGCGAACACCTTCCACATCGGTTAGAAACATCAGCTTGGATGCATTCAGTGCGGCCGCAATCTCGCCGGCTGCTGTATCACCGTTTACATTTAGCATAAAGCCAGCCTCATCCGATTTAGCAGGCCACTCAAGGCTTAGTGGGGCAATCAACGGAATATAGCCAATCCCAAGAACGGCCTCTAAAGGGTCGGCGTTTATCCCTGTTATCTCACCCACATAACCGATCTCTGCGTTTTTGATACGAGCTTGGATCAATCCACCATCTACTCCACTCAAACCAATGGCCTTTCCTCCACGCATATGAATGGCAGCTACAAGCTCCTTATTTACAAAACCGGCCAATGTACCAGCCACCACTCGCAATGACTCTGCATCGGTAACCCTCAATCCATCGACAAACTTGGTCGGCAATTCCAACCGCCCCATCCAATCAGTAGTAACCTGGCCACCACCATGGATTACCACCAGCTGTTGGCCCCTACTCTGAAGGGTGACCAGATCATCCAAGGTGGTATCATGGCTACCCAAGGTACTGCCACCTAATTTAATAACAACTATATCCTTTTTCGAATTCTTCACACCATGCCTGCTGTTTTTAGTTTTGGAAATTGTACTCATGATCGGGGTGGACGATTTTGTCACTCAAGATGTCATGTGGAGTATTCACTATTAATCCTGACATAATCAGGGGTAAGATCGCATCCCCAAGCAGTGGCACTGCATGTTCCGGTATTCAGGTCGATCTTAATAGGTACCTCCACATCTTCCAGTGCGGCTCTAACTTCCGATTCCTCGAAGCTGCAAGGTGTTCCGGCCTTTAACAGACATGTGTCACCAAAGTACAGATCGATCTTAGATTCGACGACTTCCACTCCACTTCTACCCACGGCAGCTATGACCCTACCCCAGTTAGGGTCACATCCATATATTGCAGTCTTGACCAGGGACGAGGATGCTATAGTACGTGCCACTGTCCTTGCTTCCGTGGAGCTCGCTGCTCCCTGGACGTTAACTTCTATCAGCTTGGATGCACCCTCAG
>JAXHVC010000042.1:0-8235 GCA_034189315.1 Chloroflexota bacterium
ATAGGGCCGGCAAACGGGCACGGAAAAGTTTCTAGGGCGAGACCTTGGAATGAATAGGTCTCAAGCCGCTTGCCTCCGTTGGGGTTAGGGCAAGACCCTTAATAGGTGTTTGGAGCAGACATGGTCTGTGGAATCCGAAAATGAAACAAAAGACGGAACGTCGGTACTTGTTACTGGGTTGTCTGATAGTCAAACGTCTTTGACGAGAAAGTGACCTTTGGGCTCACAGGGATAGGTATCGCCATTTGACAAGAGAGGCCTTGTAAGTGTTGGGGAGCCAGCATACGTGTTATAGCAGTGACCTAAACTCGTCAACTGTTAATCCCGTTTCTCGAATAATGGCGCGAAGTGTTCCTTTAGCAACTTCTTTATGGTCGGGAACAACAACTCTGCGATGGGGTTCAATAGTCTGCCTCAAGACAATATGACTACCCTTTTGCCTGTCTCTCTCGTAGCCCAGTTTGATGAGTGCAGCGACGACTTCGCGGCCAGAGACAAGTGGTAATGCACTCACACTGATACCTCGACCACCTCTTCATTGATGGAGGGTGGGATTGGATCTCCATGAGCTTTTAGGCTTTCCAAATAGACAGAGATAGCCTCTTGTATATTCTGAATAACTTCTTGTCTTGTGTGACCCTGCGAGACACATCCTGGCAAAGAAGGAACTTGTGCAACGTATATGCCATCTTCATCCTGCTCAATCAGGACACGATATCTCATTTTGGCCTCCTTGCCTCCGCACTGAACCATTTACGATATGATAAGTATACAGAAAAACATTTCTTTTGCCACTGAAGGCTCCTATTAGGTGCCCTATGTAAATAGCTATTGGAATGTCATTATGAATACCGCTAGGCAGTGATTTCTGTTTCAAATATGGATGTAATAATCACAGCTAGATGTGTCTTATAACAAACCTTGTTTTCCCGAGCTCCCCAACGAGGCCGTAGAATAAGTCTGTTTTGCCCCAGATTGGGCTACTAGCATCATTATGTTTAAGTATGAAACTCGGACAGAAAAGGGCTATTACCCCAGCCCATGGGACTTTTTCTACAGCTTCAACGACTGAATTGAGCCGATGCACGGCGCTACCAAGATTACACTCGACCTACGTAAAACTCAACTTGGCCGCTAAACGACAACCAATCGAACCAGCTAGTGCAGTCGGTCTCCAAGGAGTTGTTAGCGGGCCACTGTTCCTGCCTCGGCTCAACAGTCTTCACACCCACGTATCACGAGGAGCCATCAGTAGCTGAATGCCCTGCAAGACCTGATCCAGGCGACTAGAAGACAAGGAGCCAATCTTCTCCACCAAGTCCGCCTTGTTGACGGTGTAGATCTGCGTTACATTCACCACGCTTTGTTTCGAGATGTTAGCTTCGCCCTTTTCGAGCTTTACATTGCCTGGAGACTTGGCGCGCTTGAGATTTGAAGTCAAGGCACACACGACGACTGTGTTGATATGACTGCGATTGAATACATTGTTCTGGATGACCACGTGAGGATGGTGGTAACCTGGTTCGGATCCTGAGGGATCACCCAGGTCTATCCAGAAGACGTCACCCTGCTTGATTACCATTGATCCTTGACCATCTCACGGTGTTTGGCGCGCATCTGTTTCTGATGAGTCTCTTCCGCTGGATAAGTCAGATCATCGTGTGCCGCGTTTATTTCCTCCAGCATTTCTTGGCTCCTGTGGTGTTCGATGAATTGCCGGGCCGCCAGTGCGAACACATGGCTCCGGGACACTTCCATTTCTTGAGCCAAGGCTTCCACTTCCTCGAACAACGCCTTTTCTAGGGATATAGCAGTCTTTATGTTGTTGGCCATAAGTTATACCTCCGTCACATATATAGTATAACCGAAGGTATAACACAGTTCAATACCACTTATTATTCACACTGGACCTGCAAACGCCCGCCTTCACCCGCTGCAAGGGAATTGCCGATAATGCTCAAGTAGTAACAGGACGATTGCTTAGCTGCGAAACGCATATTAATTGACGGCGCTAACGCAATCGATGTGCAATACGTTGATATGCTTCTTCTTTCAACCATAATACCTTTTTAATACTCGGAGAGCCCTCAGTGTAATCCACTTGCTTGGCTTCCCCTTCTCTTCGATGTTGGCCTGAAAGCGTCCGTTAAATGTGCTGGCTAAAATCCACTTACCAGAATCACCTTGTTTTGAAATAACGATGTCTACAGCCTCTTGCATTCTCTCGTCTCTGCAGCCAAGCTGAGTCAGTATATCCAATATCTCAAGTATATCTGTCTGATACATCAGGGGAAAGCCAAACCTTAGCCACCCCGGTTTGGAAACCTTCGTGAGATCATGGCTTTGCTTGTGAACATGGTGTTTTAAGAAATACTCAATTCCCTCTTGGATTGTTCGTTCAACGGTCTCAGATCTATGGGCAACAGGGATTTCTGCAAGAGCCTTCAGAGACTTGGCTGCGCCCATATGGCAGGAGTGTTTTCCCCAGCAAGGTTCAGCTTTGTCGTATGGCCAACCGCGGGGACGGTCTCCTATCCCGTCATCAAATCTCTGATAGGTTGTGATCCACTGTATCCCCTGTTGCACCCTGGGATCATGTAGATAACCCAACCTAATCAGACTCCATACCATGTTCCCTGTGAGGCAAGGTATTACATCGTGATGTCTCCCCCCACCCATCTTGACACTACGACGCATTGAAAAACCATAACTTTCCTGATCCTGTGAGTTTTTCATTACGAACTCACAGGCATTCTTGATACTCTCATCCGTACCATCGGCTAAAAGATCAGCGAGTATTATAAGTTGCCATACTGTTCCCTTATACTTGGCAGTGTACAGCTTATCAGGTTCATCCCAGTATCCTCCCTCTTCCTGATTTGCGAGGACCTTTGGAACTATGCCTGTTTCCATTATGGCAGCCTTGGCTTCCTGCACTTCCAGAGCGTCCAAGGGCATGTCAAGGATTGTTGTTAACGTGAGATATCGTGCTGATGGATTGTTCTTCTCCAACAACCATTCAGTTGGGTCTGCCTTTAGAATCGATTTCCAATTGGCCATATTGTTTTGGAGCCTGTAGTCCTCAGTATCTCTATTGAGATTTGGGGGATTCCTCTATAATCTAGCTTCCCTGGGATTGAATTACCAACCTTAGAGAATTGCCCTGCAAAATCATTCCCCCATCCTTCGTCTTGGGTGGATGGGACCTCTCGCTTACATATCGACTAAAACGAGGGCTTTAGTCTATCCACAGATGCAAAACTGTTTTAAATTCCATAAAAACACTCTCTTATACGCTGTGTATCTAATTGCTCACACCTGAAATTACCTTTGGGGGAACAAATCACTCAATCGTATTGTCTTTTTATCTCATTTTTGACAATGTTTAGGAATCGGGTTGTTGATATGTAGCGATCTGACAGTAATCTGCCATTATAGATAAGATTAAACACACCATAGACTGAAGGTGCTTGTTGTGCTTCAGAGGCATTTGTCAGCTCGATTATTCTAGGCTCCAATCCCTCTTTATCAAGTATGGGTTTAACCTCCTCCATGAATCTTGCGACCCATGGACATTGTGCGGAATACAAGATTGTTAGCCCTCGATATTCATTTAGTTTGCTTTCCCAGTTGTTGATCGAGGGAAGTGGGCCTTCTTTAAAGCTTTTTACTATGAGCTGTTCTTTTCCGGATTCGGCTACTGTTTTGTAACCATTTTTTGTGAATATTCCTTTGTTAGCCATGAAGGACTTATCGCTAGTTACCACGGCGATTCCCATCATGTCTTTCGCATCCTGTTCAACTTCTTGGATTAATAGAGTGCCCAGTCCTTGGTGCTGGTATTTCTTCCCATTAGTCCAAAGACAGTGAATGAACATATATCCCTTCGCATTAACAGCTCGCCAACAAGATTCCCCTGGCACATACTCAATGAATCCTATAGGTTTCTTTTCACCATCGAGATATAGCAGTTTGATTCTTAATCCGTTCTTGAACTGGTCATTGAGCCAGTCTATCTTTTTGTGATAGAACTCATGTTTAGGATTGATGAAACAAATGGCTTGGGGATGTTTAGAAATGTTGTGGGCGGTTATCTCAACTATCTTAGTTTCTAAGCTCATTTGCGCCCTTTCCTTATCTCTAGACCGATGGAACAACCAAGCTATTAAGGCATAACGCTGCTTAGCAGACACTTGCAGTGTATATGCAGTTTAATTCTTTGAGGATACTGTAACTTGAAAGCATTTTAACAGCATCCGCTTGATTTTAGAATCACCGCCTTTAGTCCACCAAGTGGGAGCTGAGACAACACTTGTGGGCAGCACCGGTCTTGCCATAAAGGATTGCGCAACTTCATATGAGTCGTCAGATATCCTATTAAATATCCTCGTTCAAAAAGTTAAGCACATCTTGAGCAAACCGTTTTCCGGAAGCGGGATGGCCCATTCCTTGGTAAAGGATTAGCTTGGCTTTCGGAATGCCTGCGGCCGTCTCGCGGAACAGATTCTCGGAATAAAAGGGATCTTTATCACCCGCTACCACCAGAGTAGGTGCCTTGATCTGCCCAAGGCGATCTTTGAAGTCATGCTTATCTTCAGCCTCAATAGTCACCACTAAATCCGAAGGGTTCTGCGGTGCACCGAATATCCTTCTACCAAAGAGCGATACGAGCCAAATCAGTGGTTTGGTCAGGTGCCTCTTGATACCGCTGCGAGGAAGCGACAGGTTCATCAAGGTAATGTAGGCTGCCTGCCATTGGTGCTGACGTGCCAACTGCCCGACGCGCATCTGGGCAACCTTGGCCTCATCATTCAGGGTGAAAGCACTGGAATGAATGATCAGTCTACGAACTAAATCGGGATGGTCGGCAGCGAAGTGCTGGGCGATAGATCCCCCCGTTGATACGCCTATTACATCGACCGGACCCCCAAACTCCTCTATGATCATCTCCGCGTAGTCGTCTGCCATGTTCTGCATTGAGTAACCATCGGGTAGGCCTTGCTTGCGCGTCACGATGTACACCTTGTGCCCCGCTTCCAAGAATCGGTATGTTCGGGTCATAAAGAAAGCCGAGAGTCCTGCAAGTGGCTTGTTTTCGAACATCAGCCCCTGAAAGATGACTACAATACGTGGCCCCTGCCCGAACTGATTGTAGGGCAAACCATTGTGGAAGTATCCTCCGATGGTTTTCGATCTAGACATTGTGCATCTCGTAGTTTATCCAGGTGATAGGGTTTCTGACAATCGTTGAAGTCCTGTTAATCTATATGTCAATAGCAATAGTGCCACAATCACTGGTCCTGCAGTTTTATAACGCCGGAGTGATTTCTTTGGCCCAACTTGCAGCACGTTCTAGCTCCCCCTCCTTGAGAGGTCCCTCTTTATCTTTGACAAAGAATCCCGTTGGTGGTGCCATCAGGTTGCCACCCTTCTTTTCGAGCACCTTTGCAATACGTGGTGCAGCATACCCTCCCACTTTCATGATGAGACGCAGTCCTCTTCCTACATCCTCTGAGGTCATCCTTGTATCAAAGGCTGCTACGTTGATTCCCTTGAGAGATCCCGCCGAGAGACCAGATACAAAGGTTTGCACCGACTCTGTTGCCCTGAATCCCTGCGTCGGAGAACCCACTATAAGCCAGTTAATCACTTCCAGCTCGGATGAATCTGCTTCGCTAGCTAGGACCACTTTGACCTCTCCAGCAATAGCACGTCCGATAGAGTGGGCAATTTGCTCTGTGTTCCCGTACATTGAATCATAGGCTATCAAGGTTTTCATCAGAGACTCTCCCCTCTTTGACTACCCTTTCAATCCCTAGTGGCGGCTGGCTCTCGAGCCGCCGAATTCAGTACCTATTTGTGCTCCTCAAGTGAGCCATCGCTCTCATCGTCCCAAAGTCTAAAGGGCGGGTACTGGTCGGTCATTAGAGCTGCATAAGCTGCTACTCGGTACCCCCAGCGGTTAAATCCGACCACAAGCTTGAAGATGTTCTCGGGGTATTTGCCGGTGAAGAGCGTCACTATAGCACCAAAGATAGCGAGAAAAAAGACCAAGCTAGGGCAACCGTGTTCTCCACTCCACCCTTGGAAGAAGGTAACAACTATATAATGTGGAATAGCTAGCAACCACCACTTAATCAGTACCAATCCCCGTGAGAGGCTCTCTGGGTATTCAATTTCTAGATCAGCCGGGTAGCTATCATCTGGCTTGAGGCTAAATGGTGGGTACTTGTCGGTGCCCAAAGCCTCGTAGCTGTAGAAACCCACACGCCATGTCCAACGCAGTACACCTACATTGAAATCGAACAAGCTCTTGGGGAATTTTCCTGTAAAGAAAATGGCAAAAAAGGCGACTATCCACACAACGATGAACGCTATCCATAGAAACGCCAGGATAATGTAGTGTGGTATACCCAGCAACCACTTGATAAGCCACCATCCTCCGGATGGCGGTGAGGTGAGTTCACCGGTGACTGTTACAGGATACGTTTGGCTAACCATTTCATTTACCTCCTCTCTATAATATTGCCGGAACGATCGTGGCCGCTACTTCGAATTCTTCGGGTAGTAGCCGTTGAACAAAATCAAAAAACTCCACAAGAAAAGTCAAAACACTGGAATCATCTATCCATTGCACTAGCCAGTCGAAGATGGGGTAGGCGAATACCACCAGAGCAAAAACAACAAAACCTATACTGGCATTGACAACGTTGAGGGCACCACCCATCGATCGGTAGAGCAGCCCGTGTTTCCATTTCTTTTCAATCAGTTTTCGAGGAGCCCAAAATACTATATGGAGTAGGATGATGATGATGGCAAAACTGATGAAAAAGCCAAGGACGTTTTCCCAATTTTCACCGGGCATGAAGGAGAGTAGCCTGGCAACTAGAGTGTAAACTAGTCCCGCGATAGGAATAGCAACGAGTGTTGCCACCAGGTTGAAAGAATGCTTTACTGCTCCCTCTTTCAAACCGGCTATCAAGCTGACTGCAAGAATAAAGATTACGAAAAGGCTTACCAATATCATATAGGATACCCCTTTAAACTTTCCTTTGTCTGCTGATACTTTCGTTGGCTGCAACGACCTCCTGTGGCATACTTAAATACTATCAGTCCCTCAGCTTCAAAGCCGCCTGACGTATTCTCTGAGTGGCTGCTAAGAGCAATAATGACAAGCTCAGGGAATTGTGCTCAGAGTGATGGAATCAGTTCTGTCCCCTTGTCCCCTGGCAATTTCCAATCAAGTAATAGGAGATCAGGACAATCCCGCTCCGTAGCTGCGAGGAGATCCTCGGTGTTACCGACCTCCACTGTAACCATCGCTTCATCAGCTATAGCGCTGGGTGCACATTGGGTTGATAATCAGCTAGTAGAATACGCATGTTCTCCTCACATTTTGTGTCGTCCTGTACCGTTAAAGGCAGTATAAAAAGAAATACCCTCGAATACGCCTGTCACCCGGAGGGGATTTTGACTGTACTAGTGACTAGTCTTTTTCCTGGTTAGTGGACCAGGGAATGCTTGATAGTAAAAGACTGCCTTGCATACTATAGCTTCAAAAATCCAAGCTAGGTATTGAGGGATGTTGCAAGGTCATTTAGTAGTTGAATTGACATGAGTGGAGAAGTGCGCCGTAACCTATGGGAAAGGTGTTATCACTATACGTATGAAGGACTTACAGGTGCTGTGCCGAGGTGCTACTTGTTTTACCATGACCTCTGGAAAATGTAGTAGACTTCGTTTTCAATATACTCAACTCCGCTGTTGGTTTTCCTGAGATAGCGTTTTGATTTGGTGGTAGTCTGCCGTGTTCTTAAGAGCTCGTCTGGCTGTATATCTATAGAACAGTATTTGCCTTTCTTCTTTTCTATGGCGGCGATCAAGGTAAGTTCGTTATCATGATAGGCTTCAATTGCGTCGTTATGGTGGTTATTAGTTACTAGATATCCACCTGTTTTCAGATGGGATTTGCATGCTTTTGAGACTCCTCCGGTATAGAGGGAAAGTAGGAGATCGAATTGGTTCTTTCGAAGTGGCAGTGGTTTAGTAAAGTCCTGTGGGATGAATTGAATATAAGGATTCCTACGATATTTTCTGAATTGCTTAATTAGATCAATGAGGGCTTTTTGATCGAAGAAAAACTCTGTAGCGGCAGGATCCTGGTCAACGAAAACTACATATGGAAATACGAAAGCAGGCGAGATATGAATTGAACATCCCGGGTAGAGGACTTCG
>JAXHVC010000043.1:0-14042 GCA_034189315.1 Chloroflexota bacterium
GATGAAGCAATGAGAGATCAATCAAAGGTTAGTCTGGCAAATAGTTTAATGGCAATAACCAATGCAAATACAGATACCGTAATTAACCCCGAGTATGTTAATCCTATCAACCTCTAGTACAATATAATGCAACTAATACGAACAGGGGGCGGCTCAACAACCGCCCCCTGTTGGATTTAGGATTAATATCCTATTAATTACTCATCAAAGTCAATAGCCTCCCCAAGGGTAACGCCACCACTTGAGTCTATCTCCCATACACAGTAGGAACCAGATACGTCACCATTAGCATCAATGGTCAACTCTCCCGAAGCTCCTTGATAATTAATATCCTTACCATCCCTCAGTAGCTCAAGTGCCTCAGCAACATCTGAGACCTCTTGACCTGGCGCATTAGAGATATCACGAATAGCGCCTTTTATAGCTTCACCATTAGCCTCACCAGCCTTCTCAATTGCCAGCGCTAGCAATACCATGGCATCGTAGCTGTTTTCTACGAAAATACCGGGATCTTCGCCATACTCATCCTTATAGGAACTCACAAACGCATTGTAAGCGTCACCAGCGACCCTTGAATCAGGCGTAGTACCCTTAAGACCAGCGGCAATGTAATTACCTTCGGTATCTTTACCAACTAATTCAGCCAATTCTTCAGACCTCAAGCCTTCAGATAGGAGCCATGCGCTGCTTTCCAATGCGCCCGTTTGATATGCCTTTTTTAGGATCTCCGCACCCTGTTCCGGATAGCATATCAGCACAATAACATCCGCTTCGGCATCCTTGGCTTGCCCAACCTCGGAATCAAACGTCGTTGCACTCGCTTCAAAGTGAATCTGCTCATTCACAGTTAATCCTAAATCGGTGAAAACATCTACAAAGATCTCCTCAAAACCTATACCATAGTCATTATTCACTGTCAGAGTAACAGCTGTGGTATATCCCTCAGACTGCGCTAATATGGCCATCGCTTGTCCCTGGAGATAATCAGATGGACAGGTTCTATAGTAGAAATCATCGTCGTTGTATGTGGTAAACTCCGTCCCAGTATTAGATGGCGAAATCTGCACCACTTTGTAGTCCTTGGCAGTATCGATAATGGCCTTACTTACCGGACTACCCGCAGCTCCAACAACTGCCACAACCTCCTCCACATCCACTAGCAAATTCATTGCGTCGTTGCCAGTGGCAGGGTCTGTGCCGGAATCCTCATTCACTAGCACAATTTCCTTCCCCAAAACACCCCCCTCAGCATTGACTTGCTTCACCGCAAGCTCTACACCCTTCTGCATTGAGGGCCCATAAACAGACAGATCCCCGGTTAGAGGGAGAATAGTACCTATCTTAACCTCATCATCCCCCATACACGCAGGTAAAGCCAGCGCGGTAAGCATAACCCCAACGATCAAGAGTTTCATTAGTCTGCTCACCTTCTAACACCTCCTTGTTCCTAATTACACAAATAGTGCGGAGCTTATATTAGCGATGGATATCTGTATTTGTCAAAGGAGGAGAATACGGCTGTCCCAATAAGAATGGTCCCAACAGTGTCGCTACTAATCAGTAGGAGGATTCTCTTCAGCTATCCTATTTCTTACAAGCTGATCTTTAGCATAGGAGCGGTATTTATCGATGGCATCAGCATCGTCCTTAATATGGCGAAATCGGCGTTGATACTTTAGATATTCGATCACGTCTATAAATTCGCTAGGCACTACAGTCACTCTGTGAACACCATTTTCGATTTCTTTCAACACTACCAGCCCACATTGGACGGCCAAGCGGGCAACTTCCACGGTGTGCTTCGAATCCACACCCCAACCGGTGGGACAAGTAGCATGGAGGTGAATATATGTTGGTCCCTCAATAGAGGACGCCTTTATCACTTTCTCCATATAGTCAAAGGGGTAGCCAATAGAAGCAGAAGCTACATATGGTGCTCCGTGAGCATTCACAATCTCTACCATATCCTTTCGTCTAGCGAACGACCGAGGCTCCCCTTTAGAATTCTTGCCTGCCGGTGTGGTAGAGGTCGATGCGGCAAACGGAGTGGTCCCACTCCGTTGTCCCCCAGTATTCATATAGCTTTCATTGTCATAGCATATATACACAAAATCGTGACCTCGCTCTACTGCTCCGGATAGCGCCTGAAAACCGATGTCCGCCGTACCGCCATCACCAGAATAGACCAAGACAGTCACCCCCTCCCTCTTACCCTGAACCTCAAGCCCAACATCAATACCACCAGCAATAGCCCCTACGTTATTGAATAAGGGATGGAAGAACGGAACCTTTGTATTTCCAAACATAGTGCACGCGGTGACACATCCTGTTGAATTAACCACCATAGTTCTGGGTCCCAGTATCTTGAGGGCTAGTTTGAGACCTAGATATGCCCCACACCCAGGACAACCCGGGCTCCCATGAAATAACATCTCATCATCAGAAAGGTCTTTTATCTTGATGGGCATTTTTCAGTTCCTCCTTGACCGGACACACCAAGAACGGTGGACAAAAAATAAACAATCACACAGATCGTGCCCGTTTGATATACTCCCATTCAATCACGCGATCACACCCACTCATAATTCATATTCCAATATTCGTATCAGGCCAAAGGACTATATCATTCACTTCACCATTGATATACCTATCTGATAGTTCATAGCAGCGTTCAATGGTCTCAGGAGGGACATTGCGACCACCCAAACCAACAATGAAATTCAGCATCCCAGGGCGGGTTTGATTATTACAGAATGCCCTCACTACGTCAGGGAACATCATTCCACTTGTGCCAAGCCCTATATTCTTTTCGATCACGGCTAATACCTTAGCATTCGCAGTAGTATGGACCAGCATATCCTCAGGAAACGGCCTGAACAATCGTACTGAAACAAGCCCAACCTTTTTTCCAGACTCTCTCAGTTTGTTAACCACCCACTTCGTAGAGCTCATGATCGATCCCATACCCACATAGATAACCTCGGCATCTTCACAGAGATACGCATCCACCGTGGAATAATGTCTCCCTATATTATCAGCGAACTCCTGATGGGTAGATTCAACCACGCCTATTGCACGCTTTAGAGCCATGTGTTTCTTATATTGATACTCGGAATATGCATCGGCCGGTAGTAACTGGTTCAACTGAAATGGCTGATCAACATCCAATACAGGCCGACGCAATGCGTTGACAGGTGCCAAAATGCCATCCACCTCATCATGAGATAGCGATTCTACTTCTTCAGACGTATGCGATATGGTAAATCCATCGAAACATACCATCACAGGCAGATGAACTGAGGGATCTTCGCCAATCCGATAGGCCATTGGAATGGTATCATATACGTCTTGCGCCGAATTACATTCCAGCATCACCCACCCAGCATCTCTCTGTAACATAGAATCCTGCTGATCTGCAGAGGTATTTACAGGGGCAGAAACCGAGCGATGCACAACAGCCATCACCACCGGCAAACGACACCCCGAAGTCATATGGAGAACCTCACTCATATAGATGAGGCCCTGAGATGAAGTGGCAGTGAATGTTCTTGCCCCTACTACAGACGCTCCAGCACAAGTAGACATGGCACTATGTTCACTCTCAACAGGAACCATACGTGCATTCATAAGTCCATTGCCGATATTCGCAGCAACTTGCTCCATCAATGCCGTTTGTGGGGTAATTGGATATGCAGCTACAACTTCAACACCGCATAACTTCACAGCCTCGGCAGCTGACGTGTTTCCATTCCAAAATTCCTTAGCCATCACACCTTCTCCTCCAGATGCATTGTAATAGCTTGGAACTTACACTCCACTTCACAGATACCACATCCCTTGCAATAGACATAGTTAATCTTATAGCCATCCTTGCGACTGATTGCAGAATCCGGACAGTAGAGCCAACATAGGCCACACTTTTTACATTTATCCACATCTAACACAGGCCTAAGATTTCGCCATGAACCAGTCTGATTCTCCAACGACCATCCAGGCGGATAGGAAAGCATTGTCTTGGATGCCTTAACCGCTTTTAGGTAGCCATCTTCAATTCCCAAGGCACACCTCTCATTTGAACAACAATCTCATTGTACGCAGCTTCGGCCAAGGAGCTATTAGCTTCACCCAAAGGACCAAAGTGCCGCCCAATAACAAGCTTTACCGCATCAAGTGATATGAGTGACGTAGCCGCCGCGAAGGCCCCCATGAGAGCAGTATTCACCATAGGACGGCCAATCTTCTCCATGGCCAACGCAGTAGCATCTATAGCCAGTATTCGATAATTATTGATCCTTAGCATGGATGGAATCCGGCCACTCCTAAGTTCCTCTTCCAGGGACGCCACCGATAGTGAACTGTTGAAGATAAGTAGAGAATCTTCTTTTACATTTGACAGGAAATCAGAGTGCCGCCAAATAGTCGAATCGCACATACAGAGTACATCCGAATAGGTAACATCACAGCGGAGGAGAATAGGCCAGTTCGATAATCGGACGAATGACTTCGCAGGAGCCCCCCTTCGCTCTACTCCAAACGAAGGCATAGACATGGCATGAAGCCCCTCATGAACCGCAGCACGAGCAATCAGGTCTCCAGCAGTGACCATCCCTTGCCCACCCCTTCCCGCAATAATAATGTTCACTATGTTTTCCATGACCAAATACTATCCTCCTACCGAATTATTGGAGATAGTCCACAGGTGGACATAGTGTCAAGTTGCGTACACATCCTATCTAAGAATAGGCTTAATCGTCAATATTTCCTCGAAATAGGGGCTCACTCCGTGTCCGAAAGACTAAACGGAGTATACTAACATAGTATTCTGAAAATAGCTGTGTTCCTACTAAGTGCAAATAGTCAAAGGCCCCAAATCCCTTAACTCAAAGCCTTTTGGCATTCCCGATCAGCGTACCCACATCAAGCCCTCCCAACTGCTTAAGCTACGCCTCATTATCTTTAGGTATAAGCGCAGTATCTATCGCACACCTCTCCCTTGCCCATGAAGAATTTTTACGAGTATTAATACATCACCACCTTATATATAAGTCCTATCATGATATTGTATAATATGGATAGTTATATAGAGTTACCGTACTAAGCGCTGAAGTTAGATCATTTTGTTCAATTTGGCAAGGTTTTCAGATTGGGTCATATGGATATCAACATTTGTCCATTACCAATGCCACTATAAACAACCAAAGTAGTATCTAGAGTTATCTGTTTCAATAGAGCAAAAACAAAGTGATTCTTCAGAAAGGAGTACATACTCATACGTAAAGAGATAGCGATTGCCGATAGGAAATCCCATTACAGAGATAACGGAGATTACAAGCATCAAACCCTCAAGGAGATATTTGAGCAACCACAAGCAATTAGGAATGCAATAGCACAAGAGAAAGAGCTCTTTATGGAAGTGGGCAGGGATCTCCTGAGGGCCAATCAAGTGATTCTTACAGCTTGTGGTTCTTCTCGTTATGCAGGACTTATAGGTAGGTATCTTTTCTCTAGGGTAGCAGGAAAATTCTGTAATGTCATCATGGCTCCAGAATTCCACTATTATTCTGATTCTGTGGATAAGAACACTCTTGTTGTAGCCATATCTCAGAATGGGGAAACTACAGATGTCGTAGAAGGTATTAAACGGGCCAAGTACCATGGAGCACGGGTGATTTGCATCGAAAACAGAGATAGCACAATACTCTCAAGATTAAGCGATCGTGCTATCCAGCTTAACGCAGGTCTCGAAACAGGTCTTACTGCAACCAAGTCATTCTCATGTCAACTTGCCGCTTTTTATCTCCTTTCCTTTTCCATGATCAATCGATTCGATGCTATGGTTGGCAAACTTAATGACCTATCATGGGAAATGAATAAAGTTATCGAACAACACTATGATAGCCTTAAAGAACTATCGATCAAGCTCAGTAGCAGTAACGACTTCTACTATATTGCAAGAGGAATTGATTTCGCCGTTGCGTCTGAAGGGGCATTGATGCTCAAGGAACTATCCCATGTCCACGCCGAGGGTTTACCTGCCGGCGAGCTTAAGCACGGAACACTTACATTAATAGAAGAAGGCACACCAGTGGTTGCTATTTCACCAGGAGACTACACGTTCCCTGAGATACTAACAAACACCTTAGAGGCTAGGTCTAGGGGAGCATATATCGTAGGGGTATCTGACCAACAGAATCAGGCTTACGACTTCTGGATAGCTGTTCCCAAGGTTGAAGAGTTATTCTACCCATTAATGACAGTGATTCCCCTCCAGCTCCTAGCATATCACCTTGCCGTAGAAAGAAATAATGGTGCAGGATCCAGGATACTCAGACGCTAAAAGCCAAGAGTGAGACTCGCATCTACAGATGCATGTCAACTGATTTGCATAAGAGTACCGCATTCGTAGCTACCAAATACTAAATCAATAGATATACCATCATACGAATACTCGCTACGCATAAACAGCACCCTGCAAACTAGATCCGCGTTAGGAGAGTTTCTATTGGAACCTACGTACCATAGGTTTGCTAAAGACTTTGTTATCGTAGGTATCACCAACATCCTTGGTGCATTGAGCGGAATCGCCTTAGTCGCAGTTCTGAGCAAGACTCTCGGAGCCCATGGATACGGAATCTGGGCACAAGTGCAAGTGACCATCGCATTAGCGGTGAGTTTCGCTACCCTAGGACTACCACCAGCTATAACTAGGTTTCTCCCTGCAAGAACCGACAAGTCCGAAATACAAGACGAAGTATATTCGGCATTCTCCCTCATCTTCCTGATCAGCCTTTTATCCTCACTTGTCATCGTAGCACTAGCTAATCCAATCGCAAATACGTTCTTCGAAGGCAATGTGGACATAGTCAGAATCACTGGACTGATTATAATGGTATGGGCACTTGTGACAGCGCTCCTCTCATACTTCCGAGCTTTCCGACAAGTTAAACGACTGTCTGTACTAATTCTCATGGATCTGTGTGGTCAGTTGGGATTGAGCACACTTCTCGTTCTTAATGGGTACGATATATTGCACATTGTCCTTGGTCTTTTGGCTGTCAGGTCAGCAGTCCTGATAACCGCAATTGCTCTCCTTGTACAACAGATTGGATTCAAAAAGCCTCATTTCCACAAGCTCAGAGAATACCTAGATTTCGGAGTTTTCATCATTCCTGCAGCAGTGGGGGGTTGGGTCGTTAACATGAGTGATCGATACGTCATTGGCTATTTCTTGGGTACCGCTTCCGTAGGTATCTACTCAGCCGCCTATACAATAGGCAACATCCCCATGATGGTAACAACTATGCTGAGCCTCATTCTGCCACCAGCCGTATCCAAACTCTATGATGAAGGCAAGATAGATGAAGTCAGGCAATACTTAACCTACACGTTTAAATACTTCCTGGCTATTGGAATACCGTTCATATTCGGAAGTGCCATCCTGGCCAAGCCTATACTAACGATGTTATCTACGCCGGAGATCGCGCGAGAAGGTTACTTCATTCTTCCCCTCGTGGCTATCGGTACGGTGTTCTTCGGGACTAGCATAGTAGCACATCAGGCTCTCCCATTAGCCAGAAAATCAAGGTTGATAGGCATCATATGGACGGTCACAGCAATCTGCAATCTATCTCTCAACATAGTAGTAGTGCCATGGCTAGGCATTCTCGGTGCAGCATTAACAACCCTGATTGCATACTCCTTCCAATTCATCCTGGGTATCTATTATTCATGGAAAGAGCTGCCGTTCAGGATAGAATGGGCATTCATTGCCAAGAGTGTAACTGCATCCGCAATCATGACGTTGGTCGTTTGGGGAATCTCTCCACATGGAAATCTAGCTACTATACTCGCCATAGTCGTCGGTATAGCTATCTATGCAATCGCGATTATCCTCATGAAGGGATTCAGCAGGGAAGAAGTCTCCTTTTTCAAAGGATTACTCATGGGAACATAGGTACATAGAAGGCTTTAGTCATTGCTGGTAGAAGATAAAATCAACTAGTTCTTGATATATCCTCTCCCAGTACTAGTCAACAAATCCTATCAATTGTTTCATTTAAAAACCCTCTGTACTAAAGGCACTACCCTTAGCCTCTGATATAGTTCTTCCGGTATGACATACTTTGCACTGTACATTACCACAGCTTGTACCTTTCTTCTTAGAGGCCCTATCTTAAACCGGGTTTTGTATGATGCATGATCCCTCAATCTTATCAATTCCTTATCGCTAAACGATGTGAGGTTTATTGTTAAACGATGCACATCTCCCAGAGCTTGAAAGTATTTATCTTTTGATCCATATCTTTCTAGTATTTGGTTCTGCACTTCGGGCATATAATATAGGTCACACCCTGGGAAAGGAGTTGTAATGCCAAATAAGAAAGCTTCCGGTTTTGTCTCAGCAAGTAGTGCAATGGATTGATCAACAGTGTTCTGTGTCTCCCCAGGCATCCCAAGCATCATGGAAGTAGTAATCTTAATCCCAGCTTGTTTGATAAGAGTGATTGCCATTTTGTTTTGCTCAGGCGTTACGTTCTTCCCCATCTGTTCTAACATTTCTTTACTACCACTTTCTATGCCCACACTTAACCAAATACATCCAGCTTCCTTCATTAGGTTTAAAATATCCGGATTTACTCGATCTGCTCTTGCATGGCTTATCCAAGGCAAATCCACCTTACTATCTATGAAACCCTTACACACCTCACCAAGCCGTTTTTCGCTGGCATTGATTGCTTCATCTAAAAGAAACATACTATCAATGTCATAGTTACTCTTAAGGTACTCTACCTCTTCCAGGATTTTTTCTACGGACCTGAATCGAATCCCCCTCCCCGTCATACGCCAACAAAAGGTACACTTATTAGGGCACCCCCTACTAGTGATTAATGTAGCCTGTCTTTGATGTCCATCAGCAAACGTAAGATGTTCTAAATAAACTTCTGTTGGGAATAGATGATAAGCCGGCATAGGAAATACATCCAGATTTCTTTCTAGATCCCTTTCAGGAGTTCTATATATTTCTTGCCCTTTCCTGAAGCTTATACCATTTATACTCTCAAAATCACTATTAGCTTCCCTGAACTGATTGCATAGTTCTAAAAACGTATGCTCACCTTCTCCATGCACACAAAAATCCACCCCATGAATGTTCTCAAAAACAATGTCCGGCTCAATTGTAACTCCACCTCCAATGACTATCTTGGAGTGAGGAAATATCTCTCGCACCATTGGAACAATGCTCTTCAAATAGCCATACCCAGTTATCAATCCTCCGATTCCAACAACATCTACATCTTTGATCCTCTTTAGTTCCGATATCATCGTATCTTCATCATATCTCAGGGCATTATGATCAAATACTGTCACTTCGAAATCGTTCTGAAGCATAATATTTGCGATTATACCTATTCCTATAGGGAAGTTGATAGGAGGTGCATGTTCTCTTATTATGGGATTGATCAACAGTATTTTCATATCCACACCCCCTTTTATACAGTCTTATTGGGCCCCCAACTCACAAAGGTGTAGGGAGTCGACTGGTATGCTGAAGCCTTCCTTTGCCACTCATCAATATCTAACTGGCTATAGAGAGCTGTAAACTCGTTTAATAGTGAATCAGGCGTAATGTTAAAATCTGTATAACGTTGTTTTTGATATTGGGTTGCAAAATCCCAGTTTGCACCTGGATTAAGTCCCTTTCGCTCCACCTCTTCTGGCAACCTACCAAAAAGGATATAGGGAACATCACTAAATATAGCAATCACGGCTACCCCACTTTCCATACCCATGTAGAGCAAAGAAGTTCTTATCAATGCAAGATCATCTGCCACAGTCGAGCCATGATCCTTGGCGATAATCACATTGCTACAACCTCTTAATTCTTCAAAAACCTCTTCTCGTACCCCTACGACCACGAACACTACATCAGGAAATGCAGATGCACACAAATTGAAGAAATCCAACCATGCATGCCGATCAGCATTACGATCTGGACCATCAGGGCGGTTTCTCATGGATACAGAGACCGGAAGAAGACCTTTAGCTTTGGTTTGGTAAAACTCATATGCCCAATTTCGATGGTAGTCGTCAATAGAAAGGTAGGGAATAAATCCACGTTCCTGATAAAAATCCCTTATTTCCTTTAGGGTCGCTCCACCATAAAGGTTATAGGTCTCCTTAAGCTGATCACTAACTGATGGATAAATCTCATAGTTGTTGATGTTTTGTTTGAGGAAGGAATGAAATTCTGAGCGGGAATCAAACTGGAATAAAGAGCCAAGATAAGGAGAAGTATTCACAATTGGTAAAAGATTAAACAAATAATATCGAAAGTTGCTTGAATTAATGTTTTTATAGCCCCTGTTGCCTGCCGGATTGTCACTATCGCAGACAACACAAACATCGACTTTATCGGCGTTATGCCGTAGCTTTAACACGCTAAGGGTCTCAATGAATACAAGAAAATCCCCAACAGACCAGGGAACAAGTTTATAATCCCAGACTCCCAAAACAACCTTCTTCGGTTTTCTATCTGAAAGGAAACTAGATAGAGAAAACAAGAATACTGATATATCAATAAAGAACATTATCGGTCGCATAATAGGAGCAATAAAGTATCGTCTAGGTCCTTGTATCTGCTGATCAGCCCAACGCAGACCATCCTTAAAACACCACACGATACCCCTCTCATGCACCTTATCTGAAAGAAAAAAGGGGGACAGGTAGCGTTTCCAGGTGGTAGTATTTGAACTCATGGTTTATGTTCACCTTTCCCCTCTGCCAATGGGCTGGTTCATATCAATTAATGCTCGACTTACCTTACCATTCTCCAGATCACACAGCGCATGGTTGACATCCATCAAGCCATAGGTATGGGTAATCAGCCCATCTGACTTCAGCTTTCCTGCTAGGTAGAAGTCCACATACATCGGTATATCACGATCTGGCTGTGTTTCTCCTCCCCAGGTTCCGATGATACGCTTGCCTTTGATCAAGTCAAAGGGATCCAACGAAATACATTCTCCATGAGGCAAATTGCCAGCCAATACGCACAATCCACCATTGTCACGAACAGACCGGAAGGCAGTTTCCATAGTCTGGCGCTGCCCAGCTGCTTCAATAGCGTAGTCCACCCCAGTCCCACCGCTTATTTCGAGGATGGCTGCCAGAGGGTCCTGCTGATTGGCGTTAATCAGATGTGTTGCACCGACCTGTCGTGCCTGCTCCAATTTGTGTTCGAACACATCCACTGCAATGATCTTTGCAGCGTTCACAAGGCTCGCACCCAGTACTACGCTCAGTCCAATACCACCGGTACCGAAAACAGCAACGCTACTACTGGCTTCCACCCTTGAAGCATTCAGGATAATCCCAACCCCAGTTGGGATCGCACATCCTAATAGAGCTGCCTCGCGCAGCGGCATAGTATCGGTTATAGGTGTCACACGATTCTCACATGTGACCGTATGGCGCATAAAGGTGCTGATTGCGCCAGAGTTGACTGTCTCGTCTACACTCCGATAGATAGTGGATGGCACATCGGCTCCCCTCCCCTTGATCCAGGACAGCACTACACGGTCGCCAGGTTTGACCTTGGTAACTCCAGCGCCCACTTCTATTATTGTTCCTGAGCCCTCGTGCCCCAGCGTGTGGGGGAGGAAACGATCAAGTCCGCGCTTTCCATGAACCTCCAATAGTTGACTATGACAAACCCCACTGTAGGCAACTTCTACCAGGACTTGTCCAGGCTTCAAGTCAGGGGTCGTTAATGTTAAAAGACGTAATGGTTTATTTAGCTCAGATAGAACAGCCGCTTCAGTTTGCATTTGGAATGTACTTAACGTTTGTTTACCAATGTATTGTATGTAAGCAGCGCTACAATAGAGAGACCATCTACCAACTGTTGAGTAACCACCATATCAATGCAATGCTCTAACGGAATCCAGCCTCGCTGGTTGAGACTATCTAGTGCCGTTTCCTCAGGTAATTCCGAGTAGAATACGTGTGTATAGTTATCCCATATATCTAGACTAGGATGATAGCTAATCAAGGGCTTCAGGTTGGAACACTGAACCCCCGTCTCCTCAATACACTCGCGGATGGCAGCAGCCTCTGGGGTCTCGTCTTCTTCCACCTTGCCACCCGGAATCTCATACGAAATCCCATTAATAAGGAGCCTATACTGCCTCACTAATAGCACTTCGCCATCCCGCACAGCTAAAAGGGCTGCCCGTTGACCATGATCTGATACATAGTACTCCTTGGTGAATCCATCAAACTGGGCAATGATCCTGGATATCCGTTGATTCCTGTCTTGGTATACAACCTCTCGCGTCTCGACGTTGAACGGAAGTAAAGTCGTTTCATCCATCAACTTTATACCTTCCGTAACACGCTATTAAGCAATAAACCAGTAATAGTCGCCTTGATATCCCACCTCCACAAAGAGCTTCTGCCAATCATCCACATGCATATAAGTCAAGGCTGTCAGGTTCCATTGAATCATCCTCTCCCGTTCCCTTTCATCATGCCACGCGTCTACAGTGATAAAAGCGTGTTGACGACTTACTCTTTGAATTTCACGCAGGGACTGTTTACACTCTTGAATGGGCAAGTTGTGTATGGTGTTGATAGAAACGACAAGGTCAAAGGAATTATCTTCAAACGCTAGTTCCTTTGCGTTACCAACCTGTAGGAAAGGCTTTACGGTCTCGATGGCATGTTTGATACCGTATTCGGAGATGTCAACACCGGCTACAGTAGCATTCGGCATTATCTCCTTGAAATCATGTAGCATGAATCCCTTTGCGCATCCTACATCCAACACACTGGCATCATCTGCCAATCTATAGTGGTCACGAAAACGCTTCACGGTTGCCTGCCAGAAACGAGGGTGATAACTGTATCCACCATACCCATACAATCGATCACCATCGAAGTATTCTCTACCAAACTGACGTGCGACTTTCCTGTTCTCTTCGGTAACCATCTTGCCACGCTCTTCAATCGGACGACTAGACTGAGGATATAGGTCTAATAGATTGACTTCGCACATATGCTCTCTCCTTGATACATACCAGATGGTCCAATCAGCACACTGAACGAAGCTTACCTCCGTTAACATGAAAACACGATCCTGTAATCCATTTTGCCTTTTCCGATGCCAGAAACACTACCAAACCAGCGACATCCTCACCATTACCAATCCGTTGCAGCGGAATCTTAAGAGACTCCTGATTATTCATAATCTCCCCTGCCTCCTCAAGGGTAAGATTATCCCTCTCAGCTAGACATTGAACGTTCCTGTTCCAGGATTCACTATAAACAGGTCCCGGACACACGGCATTGACAAGTATTTGGTCTTTTGCTAACCAGTTGGCTAGATATTTGCTCAAGTTGATGGTGGCAGCTTTTGTGATAGTGTAGTGTGGATTATAGAAACCAGGTTCCACCCCTGAAATGGAGGAGATGTTTATTATTCGTGGTGATTGAGACTGCACAAGAAAGGGCAAAGCATACTGCACAAAGTAGACCATAGTCATCACGTTCAGTTCGAAAGAACGCATCCAATCATCATGGGTTAATTCAGAAAACGCACCAAACCTGGTTGTCCCACCAACGTTGTTCACAAGAATATCGAGAGAGCCGAATTTTTCTATGGTAGTATCCACTACCCGCTTCACGTCCGCCGGTTTTGTAACATCAGCCGTTACAGAGAGAGCACTCTCCCCCAACAGCAAGATTTCTCTTTCAACGCTGTTGAGATAGCCAGCCTCACGCGCACAGATAACTACATGCGCCCCCTCATGGGCAAGCGACTCAGCGACTGATTTCCCAATACCTCTACTGCCGCCGGTAACAATTGAGACACGTCCCTGCAAGCCCAGTTCCATATCAATAACTCTCAATCAACATCTAGGGTCTCTCCCGGTCAAATCGGAACACCAAACCGCTCTGTTCCTGTATAGACAAGCCACCGTCCACCATAAGACATTGGCCTGAGATAAAAGAGGCTTCAGGAGAGCAAAGGAATAACACTG
>JAXHVC010000044.1:0-2858 GCA_034189315.1 Chloroflexota bacterium
ATTTCTCAGCCGAGCGAAGCTGTATCAACCTGCAATGTTCGTTGCGGGGGAGGTTGATACCATTGTGGCAATCTATGGTGGGGTGCTCGATACCCTTGAGCAGGGCATCCCAAACTTAAGGAAGAAGGTCCTTATAGAGGGAGCTGGCCACTGGGTGCAACAAGAATGCCCTGCCGAGGTTAATAATCATATAATTGAGTTTCTGAAAGGTCTTTGAACAATAGGATTGTATCTACAATTAGAATAGGTTGATCAATCCGATTCAAATGGTTTACGCATATGTCTAAATATCTTTGCGGTTTTCTTATTCAACGAATAATTGCTTGAGTCGGATGTGTTATCTGACTCAGGATTTTGTGCTCTTCTATAATTAAGTGTGGAGTCTGGTCTTCTAACTGTTATTGGAGTATGCGCTGGCATACTATAAATATGATCATCTCGTTGCCGTTCCGGGAATGGATTGATCGCTTCCTGATTAGCACGGTATGCCCTACAAGCTTCTAGATAGTCTATCCTAGATAGGATAGCTAGCATACTCAGCAAGAATGCCCCCAGTGCAATCTCACACAGTAGCAGGTTGCGTAATCCGGCATCGATACCCCAGATCAACCCGATAATGGTTGTGCCTATAGTCACACCTGCTGTGGCTATCATCGCTGCCCAGATTATCCAAGAATCAGTATTGAGGCCAAACATGTCTTTAAACCTTACCAAGTTGCGATTAACCGAGCTTTCTGTACCCTGGAATGTTGAATTCATAGGAGGAGCCTCAGCGTCCTGGAATAGTGGCCTTTTGGTGGGTTTATCTTTCCACATAGGAACCTGTCTTTTTATTCGTTGTGCTGAACTAGCTTTATATGAAGTCACCGAAAGCCTCCTAATACTTAGTGACATACGAACTTGCTCTAACTTGTTAGTGATAGGTAAATTGCAGATGGTATATGATACGATAGCTTGGCCGGATTTACAAGATGCTGATTATACGGTGGCTTATGGTTCAGACAGCTTAAACTAACTTTGTGTTGTTACCATTTCCAGGTGAGTTGACTTAGAGAAAAATCCATTCTGATATTATTCGGGCTGGCATCGAGTTTTGTTCCATTCGACTCTACATAAACTTCCTCTCAATTCATATAATTCCAATTTTAGATGAGGGAGACCTCAGTATCCTCGGTAATGGAGAAGCATTTTCCCCTATGAGAACGTGTCACAATTGTAAAGTGCCAACTAGATTTACGATATCATTGCGAACCGAAGGGGAAGCAATCTCCTCGTAAAGAAGGGATTGCCATGTCTACCTTCCGGTATCGGAAGGACTCTTCCTAAGAAACTGGAGGTTTCTTTTGCTAATAACCTGTGTACCTCACGGGTCTCATGCTCGTGATGACATTGTGACACAGTCTCTATCTCGTATTGACAGTTTTACGATTTGTTTCAGTTTTGGACAAAGGATCATGATTTACCAACATCAATGGCTAACAATGATCAACCCTCTTCAGGCATACGGATTAGAGACATTTGTCACATACATGGTCTTAGCAAACTATTAGAATTCCCGCATACGGTGTTAAACCAAGAGTAATTGACTCTGGGATATTGGGGGCCATTTGGTTGGATCTGGGAGTGTAATCTTGGGAACAATAAATACTGATTGGTTTTATGCGATGAAAGGAGGAGAAGAATGAAGGAAGATGTTGAAAAAGCGCTGGAGAAAATAAGACCTTCCCTGATGGCCGATGGAGGCGATGTTGAACTTGTGGGTGTCGATGATGGTGTGGTATCTGTACGATTAACTGGTGCATGTGGAGGTTGTCCAATGTCCACCATGACACTCAAGAATGGTATAGAACGCATCCTAAGGGAACAGGTTTCGGGAGTGAAAGAGGTAGTCTCGGTGTAGGTAATCTTGCGAGTGTGTCTAGGAGGGGCGCGGTTATATGGGAAGTCGCGTATTAACCATATTGATTATTGTTGGCCTGCTTATGACAGGAGTCATTCTATTGATAGATAGGGTGGTAGTGGACGAGGACAAGGAGGGTACCAAACAACTCGATGCTGCTGAGATAAGGGAGTATGAGGGGCAGAAGCTATCATCGATAGATGACTTCAGGGAGAATTCTATTAAGGGGCCGCAGTATATCGATTTGGAAGATTACACGCTTACTGTGAGTGGATTGGTTCAAGAACCTGTAGGGTACTCCTTCCAAGAGATACTAGATGGCTATCAGGATTATAAAAAGGTGGTCACTCTGAAATGCGTAGAGGGTTGGGATGCCACCATTGTCTGGGAAGGAGTACTTGTATCCGATATCATTGATCGGTCCGGAGTTAACCCAGATGCCACTGTGGTAATATTCAGGGCTCATGACGGATGTAGTACTTCTCTCCCACTTAGTTATATCCAGGAAAACGATATACTGATCGCATACAAAATGAATGATGTATGGCTACCACCAGAGAGGGGAGCACCTTTCCAGCTGGTGGCAGAGAGCAAGTGGGGATACAAGTGGATAAAGTGGATAACCGAGATAGAGCTATCCAATAATGAGGACTATAGGGGATATTGGGAGAGAAGAGGCTACTCTAATTCTGCTGATGATGATAAGGGTTTTTGGAAGGACTAAGAACAGAGGATATGTCGACAGTTCATCATGTACTATTGACCACTACACTACCGGTTTCTCGTGGCATAATAAATAGTATGATGTGGTTTATACTCTCTTACAGAACTAGTTTCCATTGTATCGGTCAACAAATATTGAACACCTGATAAGCACTAATTACACAGGAACGGGGACAAGGCTTGCCTGTTCCTGTCTAACCTGAGTGGGCGTTTTATGTCCATGGCGTCCAATAAG
>JAXHVC010000045.1:0-19556 GCA_034189315.1 Chloroflexota bacterium
TATTTGAAATAGCCACGACGAGAGAAGGTAGTGGAGTGACTCTGATAACAGAGCTACCGACTGACGATGAAGGGGGAACAGGAACCTCGTGTTCTTGGTGGAGACGGGGGAGAGTCGAACTCCCCGTCCAGAAGAAGCCGCTCCAGATATACTACAAGCTTATTTGGCTCTCAGTTCTCATCCAGGGATCGTCTGCCAACCGAGTCTCCTTGGACCAGCCGAATTTTTCAAACAACCCCTATCGGTGTCCGGGCTGCTGTTCCTCGACTGCCGTCGCTCATTCCCGACCCATCGAGGTGAGGTCTAGGAGAGCGCGCTAACTTTAGTTAGCGTACGCGTATACTGCGTCGTCAGTTATTTGTTTGCCACCCGTTTAACGAGACTGATGACACCTCGGCCTGCAATCTGGCTACAACTTTCCCCTGTCGAACCCGCGCGTCCCCATATCACTAATCACTTTGATGAGTGTGCAATCGACATTTAGGGGAAGATCTATCTGGTCCTCCTTTTCATGACTCTTCCTATCTCTCGATCTGCTTCCCGTTGTGCGATAGAATGGCGTTTATCATAGACCTTCTTGCCTCTAGCTATACCCAGCTCGACCTTTGCGAGCCCCTTCTTGAGGTAGAGTTTGGTGGGTACTAGGGTGAGGCCTTTCTCTTGGTTCTTGCCAATTAGACTGTCTATCTGTTTTCTGTGCAGAAGCAGTTTGCGCGGTCGTTTTGCGTCATGATTAGACATGCTGCCGCAGGAATATGGTGCGATATGTGCTCCTAGTAACCATAGTTCACCCTTGTCTGGGCGTGCATACGCTTCACCGAGACTCACTCTACCCTCTCGGATGGATTTAATCTCGGTCCCGGTCAATACAATACCGGCCTCAATAGACTCTTCGATATGGTAGTTATGATATGCCTTACGGTTTTGAGCTATTGTTTTAAATTGATCCATTTTTACTTAACAGTATTGTAGCACCTGCCGTATACAGGCTCAATGGTTCCTTGACATCAAACTGTAGGGAGAGTTTAATAAACTAAGCTGAAGGGTGGTAGTCTACCCTTTTACCTGGGAATTCAGAGAGAAAGTGAGGTGATATGAATGGATGGCTTATTGGCCTGGTTTTAGGCTTCGTTGGGGGATGCGTAGCCACACTATTCCTCCGGCGGTGGATTGCCAGCCGTAAGCTTCGGGAGGCGGAGGAGGAAGCCCAAAGGATCCTTAATAAAGCCATCGAAGAACAAAAAAAGACTCTTCTCCAAGCTAAGGAAGAGGCGATAAATATTAAATCTGCCGCGGGATCTGAGTATAGAGAACACCATGCAGAGCTGCAGCGGCAGGAGAAGCGTCTTGCTCAGAAGGAGGAGAACCTAGATCGCAAGCTGGAGAGTTTTGAACGTCGCGAGCAGAGTATTGCCTCTAGGGAAAAAGAAACAGAGCGCGTTAAGAACCAGGTGGAGGAGCTGAGGAATAAGGAGTTTCAGCGGTTGGAGCAGGTTGCTGGTATGAGTTTTGTTGAAGCTAAGGAATTGCTGCTTCAGCGAGTAGATGTTGAGATTCGTGATGAAGCAGTGCAACGACTTCACCGCATGGAGGCAGAGGTACGGGAGGAGGCTCAGAAGAAAGCGCGACAGTTAATCGCCGAAGTGATGCAGCGTTGCACCACGGAGGTGGTCACCGAATCAACTGTTTCGGTGGTGGCATTGCCTAGCGATGATATGAAAGGTCGTCTTATTGGACGTGAAGGTCGCAATATTAGGGCCTTGGAACATGCTAGCGGCGTTGAGTTGATTGTTGATGATACCCCAGAGACAGTAACCCTGTCCTGTTTTGATCCGGTGCGCAGGGAGGTTGCTCGTCTTGCTCTTACAAAGCTTCTTCTCGATGGTCGTATACACCCGGCGCGTATCGAGGAGATGGTGCAGAAGGCTAAGAATGAAGTGGACACCACCATCAAGGCTGAGGGGGAGCAGGCGGCATTCAAGGCAGGGGTGCCGGGATTACACCCTGAGCTGATAAAAGTGTTAGGCCGTCTGAAGTATCGTACCAGCTATGGTCAGAATGTTTTGGTGCATAGTATAGAAACCGCTATCCTGGCGGGCATGCTCGCGGCAGAGTTGGGGGCCAAGGTGGATGTGGCGAAGAGGGCTGGTTTGCTTCATGATATCGGTAAGGCCCTTGATTTTGAGATGGAAGGTCCTCATGCTCTAACCGGAGCGAATATAGTTAAACAGTGGGATAAATCCGCTGAGGTAGCAAGATGCGTTGCTGAACATCATGAAGATGTTGAGTTCAGCAGCGTAGAGGGATTTATTGTAGCTACCGCAGATGCTATCAGTGGGGCTAGACCAGGGGCGAGACGGGAGTCTCTTGAGGAATATCTCAGGCGTCTAGAAAATCTGGAAAGTATAGCTAATGACTTTACCGGAGTGGAGAAATCATATGCCACTCAGGCAGGTAGGGAAGTTCGCATAATGGTCAAACCGGATGATATCGATGACCTAGATGCAATGAGGCTTGCCAGGGATATTGCCAAGAGGATAGAAGAGAGTCTGAATTACCCAGGCCAGATAAAGGTGACGGTCATTCGGGAGACACGGGCAACGGAGTTTGCTAAGTAGAGTCCAGGTTAACCTAGTGCGAATCTTACTGATAGGTGATGTTATTGGCAGGCCTGGTAGGAAGGCTGTAGAAAGCCTTTTGCCAGGCCTGCGTCGAGAATATGGTGTACACTTTGTTGTAGCCAATGGCGAAAACGCTGCAGGTGGAAAGGGATTAACGCCTGCAACTGCTGAATCGTTGCTTGAATCCGGTGTTGATGTCATTACCTCGGGCAATCATATTTGGGCGCAGAAAGATATCATTCCATTCCTCGATGGTCAATTGCCTGTTGTTCGACCACTTAACTATCCCCCTGGGGTGCCAGGCCAAGGTTATCTAATCAAAGGTAAGGTTATGGTAATCAACCTTCAGGGACGAGCTTTCATGAGAGATATCGAGTGTCCCTTTCGGACTCTGGATACGTTGTTAGAGCAAATGCGCCATAGGACACCAATAATTGTGGTTGATTTTCATGCCGAAGCGACCTCGGAAAAGAATGCCTTGGGACGCTATTTCGATGGGCGTGTGAGTGCTGTAGTGGGGACACATACTCATGTAGCAACTGCCGATGCGAGGGTGTTTCCTAGGGGTACAGCATTTGTGACTGATATAGGAATGGTGGGACCTATGGATTCTATTATAGGGGATGACATAGAGACCGTTGTTCAAAGATTTCTTACACAGATGCCTAGCCGACTGGTGGTAGGGAAGGGTGATTGTATCCTAAACTCTGTATTAGTTGAGGTGAACGAAGCGACTGGACTAGCTAGTAGTATAGTCCGTGTAGATAGAGAAATGGAACAAGATTTGTGAAAGCTGATCTTCATGTGCACACCACAGCTTCTGATGGGTGTCGCAGTCCGAAGGAAGTAATTCGATTAGCAGTTGATCTTGGTCTACAAGTTATTGCCATCACCGATCATGATTCCGTTCAAGGAATTGATGCGGCACTGGCAGCTGCTAAACAGTTTCGCTCCTTGAAAGTGATCCCTGGAATAGAGGTTAGTACCGATGTTTCAAATGGAGAGGTCCATATTCTGGGGTATTTCCTCGATCACCGCGATCCATATTTGGCTCAACGTTTGCGTGCCCTTCGTGAATCAAGGCGCATACGGGCAAAAAGAATTATCCAGAAATTGGCCAGCTTGGGAATTATTGTCTCTTGGGAACGAGTACTAGAGCTTACGGATGGTGGTTCAATTGGTCGTCCTCATATTGCGCGTGTAATGGTAGAACGTGGCTATTCACCCTCCGTACGTGAAGCATTCTCTAGTTACATTGGACGGAATGGAACAGCATTTGTTGAGAGGGAGAAACTTACTCCTTGTGAGGCCGTGGAGCTGGTAGTGCGGGCGCATGGGTTACCTGTTATGGCACATCCTGCGGAGGTCGAGGACTTAGAAAAGATAATCTCCCAGTTGCGGGAGGTGGGGATGGTTGGGATTGAGGTTCATTATGGTAGCTACACCCCATCTATGATAAAGCGTTTAAAAGATTTGGCAAAGAAATACGAATTAATTCCTTGTGGAGGTAGTGACTATCATGGCTTAGATAGTATTGATCGTGTGCCACTTGGTGGCGTTGATATACCGGAAGAGAGCCTGAACAGGCTTTTCGAACTGGCGAAGGGCAGGGTGAAATCCAAACGGAATTATTGAAAGTAGGATTGGGATGACTGATATGCATCATGAGGGAGATGCTGTTCCTGAGGATTATGCTTTTCGTTATCGATTGTATCCCAAAGGTAACTTTTATCACCATGAAAAACTTGTTGAATTGATCAGAGCAGAGTTTGAGAGCCTGTTGAATCTTACGCGCATATTTGAGAAACAAACAGAGGTCCGTCCCGATAGTTTTAGACTTTTAAACGACAATAAGACATGTCGAGAGCTATTTAAACAGAGATCCAACTATACATCGGATAATGAGGTGATTGATCTCACATGTGATAATACGTCTCTCTATGAGCCACGGATCGATTTCATCAGGCAACAGTTGCAGAACCTACTCTCTGTGGTAGAGTTGGAAAAGGATGGGCAGGTTGTTGAGGTAGATGGGTTTCGCTTAAAGAATCTGAACGATTGGCTTGTTCCTTCATCACGTGATCCTTCTGGAATTGCCGTCCATCTTGCTACTAAGTGCAATTGTGACTGTAACTTCTGTTACCTCAAAGGTAATCCTCCTTCTGTGGTATTAAAACAGCCCAGACGACCGGCTGAGGATGAATTGCATGAAGCTATGACACGAGTCAAATACTGGTCTCCAAGAGCAGGTCGTGCATTGTTTCCAAATCTGGGTGGTATTTACGAGGTCCTTTCTCACCCAGGCTGCATTTCAGTTCTACAAGCATTGAGGGAAAAGTCGGATAAGCCGTTCAGATTAACTACAAATGGTGAGAGTCTAAATTCAGAAATGGTCGCAAAGCTGGATGGCCTTCGCCCTTTGTATTTGTATGTATCCCTAAATAGTTCTAGTCCTCAACGTCGTAGGTTACTGATGAGAAGCAAACGTCCTCGAGTGGCGATAGATTCCCTGCAAATACTAAGAGAGTATAGTATTCCCTATGCTGTGGTGATTGTGCCATGGCCTGTTGATGGTATTGATGAGATGTTGGATGACCTCTCACAGACTGTGGCATTTGCCGATGACCATGGATCTCACCTGGTGCAAATCAACTTGCCCGGGTATAGCCAATACTTTTCTGAGCAAAAACTGTTTGACCTGGATGATGTTTGGAGCGCAACTCTTTCGTGTATTGGGAAGCTGCGCAAGGAGTTTTCCACACCTATTATAGCCATGCCCACTCTATATGAAGAGAATTTCTATCAAGACCGTAAGAATTTGCCCTATGTGGTGGGTATAGTGAGGAATTCACCAGCTGCATCATGTGGTTTGAGACAAGGAGATTTGATTGTTAGATTGAATGAGTTGAATGTCCGTAATAGACCTCAGGCCAGGGATATTCTCTCCAACATACGGCGAGGCCAGCGAACCATGGTTGACCTAGTTGTGCAAAGAGGGGATTCTGAATTTAATCTTGTGATTAATCTTGACAATCACGAGTATCCCTATTCGGTGGATACCGATAATCATTTAGGGATCATATTGTTGGGTACAGGGCTTAGAGTTTCGGACATAGAACGGATGAGGGACATTATAGAGGCGAGAAAGGTGAAGCATGTCCTGTTCTTATCTTCGAGGTTGGTTAAACCTACGCTGGAACAATGTCTAAATGATACTCATCTACTCAGCAATCCGAATTGGCGTGTTGATATTGAAATCCCTCGCAACAGGTTCTTTGGTGGTAATATATTTATGGGGGACCTTCTTGTGGTAGAGGATTTTATCCAACACATTCGAGAATATATAGAGAATCAGGGCGTTATGCCAGAGCTAGTTATTATTCCCTCTACTCCGTTTAGTTTAGGACAATGGGGAAGGGATATCACTGGTAGACCATATCTTGATATTGAAAGGAATGTGGGAATACCTGTCGAGTTGCTAGAGTGCGATCCTATTCTTGACTAGCTATATAATGGCTATGCATACACTACGATTCCCTACCACAGACCAGCAGTGTTCCTCTTTTTTCGAGATAACATCCAAGCTAATAATTGCCATATGGTAGTCGAATATTGTCGAATGTGTTATCGTATATAAGAGTACAATAAACAGGTGTGGTGTCTAATTGCAGGGCTTCGTATATTTGAGGATAAATAGGAATTAGTTTGAGTGGCTTGTGAACTAGCAGTGTCTCTGACTATTCATGCTAATATCTATTTATTATAGTTTCTAGGAGTTAACCTATGCAACATTGCTCTGACTATCGTCGATACGTTTGGGGGGTATAATGAAAGCTGTTGTATTAGTTGGTGGGGAAGGTACTCGCCTACGTCCGCTGACCTGTAATACCGTAAAGGCCATGGTTCCAGTGATTAATAGACCTTTCTTGGAACATATGATATCTCATTTATGTCGTTATAATATATGCGATGTTATATTGGCCTTGGGGTATCTACCTTATCAAATAGAGTCTCGGATCGGAAGTGGGACAGACCTCGGGGTTAATTTGACCTATTCGGTAGAGGATTCCCCTTTGGGGACTGCTGGAGCTGTGAAGAATGCCGAGCAATATTTAGATGACGAACCGTTCTACGTTTTCAATGGAGACATTTTCTGTGACATCGATCTAGGGGATATGCTTACATTTCACCGAGAGCGAGGGGCTATTGCGACCATTGCATTAACCCCAGTAGATGATCCATCTGCTTATGGTGTTGTTGAAACCAATGGGACTGGAAGAGTAGATCGCTTTGTAGAGAAACCGCCTAAGGGAACTGCTACAACAAATCTGATTAATGCGGGTATTTACATCCTGGAATCTACTTTGCTCAAGGATATTCCATCGGACACTCCTTTTATGTTTGAACATCATTTGTTTCCCTTATTATTGCAGCAAGGGCTTCCTGTATATGGATATCCCTCAGATGCCTACTGGATAGACATGGGAACTCCTGAAAAGTATCTAAACCTTAATCAGGATCTACTAAATGGGAGAGCTCCCTTCTTTCTTGATAATAATTACGTATGCAACGAGCATAAAACAAGCACTATTGACCAGTCTGATGGTCCAGTCATTTTGGGGGATAATTGTGTGGTTGGCCCTGGGGCGCAGATTGTAGGCCCCGCAGTCTTGGGTGATGGATGTGTAATTGGAGATGGTGCAGTGATCGAGAGGTCTGTCTTATGGCAGAATGTAAAGGTTGGTTGTAGAGCAAACCTGGTAGACTGCATTGTAGGGAGTGATTGTTTAATTGGGGATGATAGTAGAATCCCTCAGGGATCTGTTGTAGGGGATCATGTGGTGATCGACGATGAGTGCAAAATTCAGGGTGACTCTCGAATTTGGCCGGGGACTAGAATCAGCTAACCGTAACAGATGCGTTGAGCGTACACCTTCGGTGGCATACACAAGTTCTTGTATCACTTCTATGATGATAGTGTTTAGTCGATACTGGATTGTAGTCTAGGAAAAGACCACTTATTTAAAAGGTTCTTACCCATATCTACTTAACCCTCGAAGATATAGGTAGGATGCTGGTGTGACCATAGTTACAGGTGTTACTTACGGATAGATAAAATGTGGTGTCTCCTATCTTATTCAACTACAAAGCTCCTTGAGTTGGCAGAGAGGAGGAACGATACAACGTGTTTAAGAAGCTATCGAATGATATTGGACTGAGGTCTCCATCAGTAATTCACGGTGAGACCTCAAGGTATAATCTTGTTGGTCAAGAGACAGGTGATATTTGTGGTCATATGACCAGACAAGTTAGCAAAGTCGAACAAGATGGCAAGTTGTGCTACCAGCTGGAAACCACCACCAACTTCGCGGATCTGAGATCGTCCACGGAAAAAGTGATTATGGAGATTACGGATTTCCTCAAACCCCTCTCATATACTAGGGTGGTGAAGAATGGGGGGGGGCAGGTCATAATGGAAGCGAATATGTGGTATGTGGAGGAGTATGAGGAAATCAATATAATTCCCCAGGCTGGTATGAGTTTTTGTATGAGGGGTGGGCCCTTCTTGCCAAAGAGCAAGATTACGATGTGTATGATCATGCCAGAGGCGCGTCAGATGAAAATCCATGGAAATGTCACCCGCGATACAATTACGGTGCCAGTTGGTACATTTCAGTGTTACAAGGTGGATATTGTGCCAGACACACAATCTATGATGGACATGATGCCATCTGGCGTTAGAAGACTACCTGGTATGGGTAGTGCACTTCAACATTTTGTCCCATCTATGTGTCGTTGGTTCACTCTAGAGGAACCGCACTACCTACTGAAGGCTGAAGGTGCTGCTATGGGCATGGGCCCCCCAGCGTCCGAAGCAATTAATGAGGAGCTGGTCGGTGTCGAGATCGATGGGGGTAGTGTTCTTTCAACTTGATTAGTTTAAGTTGTTGTTTCCTTTAATCCACTAAACATATCATATCAGAAGGCTTCAACAAGCCCTATCCTCTCTAATACAACTGATCTTTATTTAACACGTATTTTGCAGAGGTCAGTACTTATCATATTGGTAATGTGTAGGAAAAAAAAGTTAACTAATCCAAGGGAGTTACAGCTACCTTGGATTAGTTAGATGTAATTCATACTTGGCAGAGATCGGTGTATGCTAGAATCCTTAGCTTCTACTTGTTGGTACAGGATAGCTTGCAACTATGTGTGTGACAGTGTATAGTCTGCGGCCATAAGCAATCAATCTAATGGGAATTGGTTGCTCGCATAACGTAGCTTGCGAAAGAGTTGTAGTAACTTGTGAGCAAAACGCAGACATTGCACTCAGAGCTGGTTAATAGGGCCTATGCCAAGATTAACCTTACTTTAGAGGTCCTAGGACAGTATAGTGATGGGTATCATGAGATTGTAAGTGTAGTACAAGCGGTTGACTTGTATGACACTCTATCATTTCAAACATCTAGCAGTATCACTCTTCGCTGTGATCTTCCTCAATTGCAGGCTTCAAGTAATCTGGTATTCAAGGCTGCCAATCTACTACAGTCCTTTGCTCATATCCGTCAAGGGGCTCTAATTACCCTGGAAAAGTCTATTCCAATGGATAGTGGTCTAGGTGGTGGTAGTAGTGATGCGGCGGCTACTCTAAGAGCTCTTAATCAATTATGGAAGCTAGATCTGCCTCGTGGTACCTTGGAAAAGTTGGCTGCCGAATTAGGTTCTGATGTTGTTTTCTTTCTAAATAGTAACACTGCCTTGATGGAGGGAAGAGGAGAAAAGATCACACCTCTTCCCTCATTCCCGGAATCGTGGATTGTTCTTTTTAAACCACCAATATACATACCGCATAAAACACAAACGATGTACGCCAGGCTAGATGAGACTCATTACACCAGAGGAGAATTCTCTGAATCACTAGTGAGCTCGATTCGAAGGGGTGAGAAAAAGGTTCATTCCTTATGTTATAATGCTTTTGAGAAAGTTGCATTTTCCTCCATCACTGGACTGGAGGAGTACCGGCAATGTTTTATCGATGCAGGTGCTGTGTCAACGCACCTGACAGGAGCTGGACCCACACTATTTACCTTTGTAGAGAGCCAGGCTATAGGTGAAAACATTTGCTCACTGCTAAATGCAGGAGACTCCTATGTTGTTCGTACCTTGTAGTTATACACAGGGAGATTTGTTACGCATCGAATGCGAGTAAATGTTATGCGGAAAAGGACAACAGATCCACATGAGAATGGTGGGGGCAATGAAAATCACAATTCTGTCCTAGGCGGTGTTATAAGGCAGTCCCAGTTCCTTACTGATGTCCAAGAGAGCCTTCCACCCGTTAACCGGGTTAGTTTGAAGAGTGTCCTCATTATGTTACTTCTCTTTATCTTGTTCCTTTTCCTATGTGCGTTACTACTCCACTTCTTGCCATCCCCTAAACAGTTTGAGAGATATGGCTATGCAGGGGTATTTGTTGCAAATCTACTATCGAGCATGGGAGTTATCATTCCCACCCCACCTGGTTCGGTATTGACTATAGCAGTAGCGGCTGCGGGACACTGGTATTGGGCTGCATTGGCTGCAAGTGCAGGTGGAGTGCTAGGTGAAGTGACTGCATACTATGTCGGATATGGGGGGCAAAGGTTTCTCCATCTGCAGAATACGGAGAGATTTCAAGTTGCGCAAAGATGGATGTCGAGGTATGGTGGTCTGACGATCACGTTCTTTGCGTTTTTTCCTCTATTCATGTTTGACTTTGTAGGTATCGCTGCGGGAGCTCTGAAGATGCCTTTGAGTAGGTTTCTCTTTTTCTGTTATCTTGGACGGCTACCTCGGGCGGCACTGGAGGCATATATTGGACTTGTGTTTTTTGATTGGTTTAGGTCATTGTTTTCATGATTAATATTGAGTATTGCTTGGGGTTGACTTACTACGAAGAATGAAGTGGGATGAATTCCGTGAAGACGTGCGTGGTACGATTGGCGTGCCGAATCGGCGAACCATTTTTAGGATTGTTCTGCTTGTTACCGCGTTTCTGATTCTAGTATTGTTGGGTCTTGCTATCCTCCAGTATGTGTTTCCCGGTGCAGATGAGGCTGCCGAGAGACTTGCCGAAGATTACTCGAACCATGCTTACCTTGTCGTTTTTCTGCTTACATTGGTAGGGAGTGCTACCATCTTCTTGCCTGCACCAAACATGGGAATTGTGATCTTGCTCATTAGTCTTCTTGATCTTAATCCTGGGTGGGTGGCGGTGGTGGCCGCCATAGGCGGATCGTTGGGTGAGATTTCGGGATATATCGCTGGGTATTTGGGCCGGGCGGTGATTGCACCAGAACATACAGAAAGGTACCAGACAGCAGAAAAATGGATGCATCGGTATGGGGGATGGGGAATTGCGGTTTTTGCCTTTTGCCCTTTCTTGATCTTCGACCTAGCGGGGATTGCAGGTGGAGCTCTCAAGTATCCTGTGGGAAGGTTTCTCCTATTCTGCTTCATTGGAAGGTTACCTCGTTCATTTATCGAGTGTTATCTTGGAGCTTCTCTGATGGATCTCGTATTGGATATAGTTGGATTCTGAAAGTGGACATTTGGATTTGAGGAGCTACCGTTGTTGAATAATCTGTTTATTTCCCTAGACCTAGAGACTACTGGTCTGAATTCAGATAGTGACAGTATTATTGAAGTTGGAGCGGTCAAGTTCTATGGTGATGAAGTTATTGATACATTTCACACTATGGTCAACCCGTTTAGGCCGCTCTCCTATCGTATAAAGTGGCTAACAGGTATTACTTCCAGGGAGCTTTCGTTGGCTCCTTCCTTCGATGCAGTTGCCTCTGATCTAGTATCATTCATGGGACAATATCCAATAGTTGGCCAGAATATCTCGTTTGATGTTGCTTTCCTCTCTTCCCATGGAATTGAGTTATCATCTCCGTTGTACGATACCTTAGAGCTATCCAGGATAGTTCTTCCTGATGTGCCTGACTATACTCTTGCAACTCTTGCTAAGGAATTGGGCGTTCATTCGCCGATAGAGCATCGAGCCTTGGCAGATGCAGTCACAGCTAAGGAAGTGTTTCTTCTATTATCCAAGCGAATTTCTCAACTGCCGGTCGAGATTCTAAAAGAGCTTATTAGGATCACCCATTCCACGCATTCCGTATGGCATTCACTGTTTGTTGACATTGGAGAGAAGAGAGGCATATGTTCTACTATGGCATGTGAGGAGGTCCAGGAACTGACCTCCCTTTTCATGTCGGATGACTTTTCTCCTGTACCATTAGAACCAAGTGTCAACTACAATGATCTTGATCCGTGTATGATGGAATCACTATTGGGAAAAGACAGCCAGATATCTGCTACATTCCAATCCTTTGAATTACGTCCCGGCCAGATGTCTATGCTTCGATCGGTGACGAAGGCATTTAATGAAGAACAATGTCTTATTGTGGAGGCCGGACCTGGAATAGGGAAATCGATTGCCTACCTGATACCATCGATATTCTCTGCAATTGAACGAAACAATCATATAGTAATTTCGACGAATACCATAAACCTGCAGGAACAACTGTTAGGCAAGGATATACCAGACCTGCTCAATATACTTGATGTTTCTCAGACTATTCGGGTGGCTCGAATCAAAGAGAGGAGCGACTATCTTTGCATTGGACAATTCAACGCTTTGCGTAGGGAGCCGCATTTGATGTGGGAGGAAGCCAAGTTCGTGCTTCGTCTGGCCATCTGGCTATCCGGTACCGCTACGGGTGATTGTGGGGAACTGAGGATTGGTAAGGACGAGGATATTCTGTGGAAGAGGGTTTGCGCCTCTGCTCAGAATTGTTCGGGTGAGCAATGTGATTACTATAAAAATGGTTGTTTTGTGAACCGAGCATGTGAGCAAGCAGCAGCCTCTCATTTGATTATCACGAACCATGATTTACTGCTTTCGGATATGGTGAATGGTTCGAGCATCCTGCCAGATCATGATTTTGTAATAATCGATGAGGCTCATCATCTTGAACATAGAGCCACCGAACAGCTTGGTTATAGGGTAGATACAAGAGAAATGTATAGATACTTGGATCGCATCACAGATAAAAGAGAGATGCTATCCGATGTGTCCTGGTATCGGCAGTGTGGTGAAGACGCTAGAGGTCAATATTCCTCAAGCTACCAAGAAGATGTTGAGGATCTCATCAGTCGACTAAGATGTATAAGGTCGCAAATATTTGACCTGTTTACTCACCTAAATATGCTGGTCCATTCCAATACGCCAGGATTCGATGTCTATGAACGAAACCTTCGTATTACTGAGGATATTCGTTTTCATCCAGAGTGGGAGTATATAAGAGAGTTATGGGGACAGCTTGATCTTGGGATGATAGATGCCGAGGCAATCCTCCATAATGTTTATGTAAATTTTGATGGCCGGTTGGATATTAGAGAATGGGACATTAGGTCTCTTAGGGTCGAACTGATGGGATTAATGCAGAGACTCCAGGAGTTCAGACAACGGATAGATCGTATTATTAAGGTACAGGATGAAAACGAAATACACTGGATTTCATTGAGAGAACAAGAAGATGCTGTACTTCACTCTGCCCCTCTACGTTTAGACAAGATTCTAGAGGATCGATTGTATTCTAGAAGGAAAAGTGTGGTACTCACTAGTCCAACGTTGAGTGTATCCAGGGGATTCGATTATTTCAAAGGTGCTATTGGTCTTACTCATACCAATGAGCTTAAGGTGGATTCACCTTTTAACTACTTGAATTCTACATTGGTCTATCTGCCCTCGGGCATCCCCATGCCGAATCAACCTGGTTATCAGCGTATGGTTGAGCAGGTGCTGTTAGACCTGTGTCGAACAACAAGGGGACGCGTGCTGATATTGTTCACTTCTCATGCACAGCTACGCATGACTAGGGAAAGTCTTCAAACCTATCTTGATGATGACGGAATTCTGCTCCTTGGGCAAGGAGTTGATGGTAGCACCAAGCATTTAGTGGAAACGTTTAGGTCAAATGATCGGACTATCCTCATGGGTGCATCTTCACTATGGGAGGGGGTTGATGTTGTGGGCGATGCCCTTAGTGTTTTGGTGATTACCAAGTTACCGTTTAGTGTACCTACTGATCCTGTCATTGAAGCACGAAGTGAGCTGTTCCACGATGCATTCAACGAATACAACATTCCGCAGACCATCATCAAGTTCAAACAGGGTTTCAGCCGCCTCATTAGAAGCAAGAATGATAGGGGAGCAATGATTGTGCTTGATTCCCGACTGCAAACAAGGAGCTACGGTAAGGATATTCTAAATTCCCTACCTCAGTGTACGATCAAGAAAGGTCCAGTAAGAAGGATACCTCGTGAGGTAGTCAGTTGGTTACGGATAAACCCTGAGGAGGGTAAATCGTCCAACATCCGTTAATCAGATTTGGCTACTTTTTATATATTTGGCATCATCAGGAATTCAGTCATGTATATCGACCATCTTACGATGGATTGTTGACAAGGCACTTGACCAAGGCATGTCCGGAGCTCCCGGGTGCTGGAGGGATGTCTTCCACCTTTTCCACTGTAATTGTTACACTTGAATTTAGGACATTGGCCAAGTTATTCACAACCATATCTAGGAGAGAACCATTAACATTAGCCCGATTGTTACTACTCTTAACTTCCTCACTAACAACCAACACTCTAAGGGCGGAGGTAGTCTCTTGGATTATTTGGAACTTTGCGAGTGATGGGATAGGCTCCATTGCCATGGTTAGCTTGAAGGGATGAATTATAGTGCCATCGGCCAGCACAATTGAGTCGATCATCCTGCCCTCTACTCGATCTAGTATGGGTAGTTTGCTTGAACAAGAACACTCTCCAGAACTTAATACAGCCACATCTTGGAGGCCGCTGTACCTTATAATCGGAGTAGCCATGTTCCTAAGGTTGGTAACCACCACTCGGCCGGGTTTACCGGGAGGGACTGGTTTTCCGTCTTCGAGGAGTTCCAATATCACTTCTCCACATTGTATATGCAGACCTTGATGTTCAAAGCATTCCAACGCTATCACTTCGGCTTCTGTGCAAGCATATGCATTAATTATGTCACCTTGAAATACCTCACCGATGATTCGTCTGGAATGAGTATCAAGTATCTCTGCACTACACACTAGTAGCTCTGGTTGTGGTGGGGTCATTCCTTTCTGTCGACATAGCAGTGCCAGGTTTTTAAGTACACTGGGATAGGTACCAAGAAGGTTTGGTTTATGTTCATTCAATTTGTCCAGAATATATTCAGTATCATCGTGAGCGTCCAAGTATTGCATTTGGACCGAGGCCAATTTGGATGTTAGCTCAACCGTGTGGGCAATTAGATTCTCTGCAACTTCGTTGCCAGTTACCAGGGCTGTGGATACCTTTAACGTCCCCTGACTACGGGAGAGAATGTCTATCACTCTTGGCAACAACTCTTGAATATATGGAACCGGCGAAGGTCCATTTTGCCTATAGATCTTGAGCGGAGATCCTGTTGATCCAGTGGTACCAAAGACCTGGCAGTCTTTGGCAGTTAGGTTATTCGCAAGGATGGGGAAATTGACCTTAAGGTCTTCCTTGGTGACTAATGGGAGCCTACATATATCGTCCACCGATTTGATATCTTCGGGTCTTATCCCTGCTGCATCGTACTTCTTACGATAGAAATCCACATTATCGTAAGCATGTTTAACCAATGACACCAGCCTCTCACTCTGTATGGCTTGGTAGTTTTCTTGAATCATTTGTTCTTCCAATAGAAGATCCTGGACATAGCTTAGTATTTCGTTGTTATCTCCAGTATTGAACATCCCCCATTTGCTCCTCTCAATAATCTTGGTGAGTGTATTATATTTGCCATAAATTATGTTAACTGTTACATTGGATTTACATCCACACCGCATCTCGTTTCTGTCAATGAAACGCGATGACTAAGTGAAGAATCTGATAAATTGCTTTAGGTTGACCACAGTGGCTTTAATAGGATTACTCTCTCGATGTTTCTGTAGTTCATACCGTATCCATCCACGGGATTTTCGTTTTGCCTGGAATCCCATTTTCTCAACGAGATTCTTATTGGGTATATTGCTTTCCTTAACCCATCTTCGTATCCTTCTAGCTTCTAGTTCTTCTATTACACGTTGGTTCAACATACGACCAATGCCATGTTGCCGATAGGGTGGGTATACTGTCGTATTGAAAACATGTCCCCCCAAACAACCTCTTGGATCCAATGGTGGTGGGCTTGCTGGTCCTTGGAGAAGAGATCTCAACTGTCTTTTAAGGGCTAGCTTTAGGACAAGTTTTATCCACAGTAATTCGTAGTGCGATGTACTTCCTATGTAACCAGCAATATCTCCATCAGCAACTGCCACCAGAAGATGCTGAGGCTCTACTTCGTGAGCACATTCCAGCAGAGCATAATAGGCTGTAAGAGGGAGGTTTGTTTCTTCTGCCTTTTCAGCGATCAAAACGAGTTCACAGCGTTTTGCAGGTCTTATTTCAATTCTGGGGTAGTATATATCACCCACTCTCTTCCTCCTGGAGAATATCGTCAGATTCTACGTTTCTTAATGTATTTATACTTGCGATCCCTCCAACGAACAGGTTTGCGTAATATGTGAGACACCTCCATATGACAACAAATACGCCTATTGTCTCCAGGCTGGTGGTTGGTAGTAACCTGCTATACAAAGAGATTGCACTGAGTTCAGCTATACCACTGCCTCCAGGGGCAAGGGGAATAGATGCCATTAACATCAACACAAGTTGGGCTGCCATTGCAGAGAACCATATTGGATCCGTGTTTAAACCAAGAAGGATAACAGGACCTATAGCGAACAAACAGAGCCAATAGGCTACTGTAGAAAAGAAAGCAATGGGTAGTCCTATTCTTCCTTCCCGAACAAACACCAGGAGTCCGGAACGAAAATCGTCGATTTCCAGATTAATTCTATTGACGATAGATTGGACTTTTCCAAAGGTGACCTTCTTGATAATCATATATTGGGCCAGGTGTTCAAGTATGCTCTTGGTTAGTTCAGGTCTGATTAGTCCATAAAGAACGATTCCTAGTCCAATACACAACACTATTCCAATTGCAATAAGGACCCATGAAAGTGTGACATCGGCTGATACTGCATCTCCGATAATGAACCATGCCAATGGAAACAATGCAACCAATACCAATCCGTCCAGTGCTCGTCCTCCTATATCGACTGCAGTGGCATCTCCGACCGATAGTCCTTTGTTTTTCAACATGTAGATGCGTAGCGGACCTCCTCCCAAATACGAAGGCGTTATTCCAGCTACAAACACGCTGCATAATATAATCTTGGTTGATTCAAGCAAAGTGATGTGCCCACCAAGAAGGTTGCTCATTACCCTAAGGCGATTGGCAAATGCCAACCAAGCAAGTATACGAAGTGCTACAGCAACAAGAAGGTACTCTACCCTTATCTTAGCCAGACTATCTAGAATTCCTTCGGTTGCGGTAAAGCCGATCACCAGTATGATGGTTACTATACTTATTGAGAGTGATATGACTAGCCATGTTCTTGTGTTTTTCATGCTAATAAGTGGTGTTGAACTGTGGTTCGACAGAGGCTATTTCCCAAGATGGTGTGATCTCAATTCTCCGGTTTTTATAACCAGGAACGAGTTTGTTGGTTTATACTATCCCTACTCGACCAATGCATAGTTGACAAAGCACTTGAGTCCAAGTGCATCCTTGTTTGCTTACCAAGGCAAATAAATCATTACCAAAGATTGTCTGGGTGAAATTTTCAATTATACTCTTGACTTAAGCACAATAAGACAAGTTACGTGGAAGCATGCTGTATCTTGTTCTCCATAGCAATATATTACATAATTTTCATACCATGGATATCATTATACCTACAGTGTCCAGTGTAGCATATTAAACTCTTGCAATTTGGAAGATATAAGTTTTAATTCAAATTAAATAAAGATAATTAGCCTCAGCATGAACGTCGTATGATGTGTCGAAACTGCGGTTGAAAGACAGCGAAGCTGGCAGTATAATTAGAAGGTAGCCTTTAAATCAGTCCGGCGAGGCTGGTAAGGTGTAACCTAATACTGTGTGGTTAAACCTCTTGCCAGCTTGGTGAGAGGTTTTTTTATGGTGGCGAAGGTTGTGGTGTCAGCAGATGAGATGCGAAGAACGCTAAGTCGTATGGCTCACGAGATAGTAGAAAGAAACAAGGGATGTGATGAGGTGGTGTTCATCGGGATGCTTACTAGAGGTGTACCTTTAGCTAGACGGTTGGCATCCAAGATCCAGGAATTTGAGGGAGTGGAGATACCTGTGGGTGAATTGGATATAGGTCCTTATAGGGATGACCTAGCTGACCTTGATCTATCTTCTGCCCCAAGCTACCTTACAAAGGTTCCCTTGGATATTGCAGGAAGGTCAGTGGTATTAGTTGACGATGTGCTGTATACAGGTAGAAGTACTCGTTCCGCTATGGATGCCCTGATAGATATGGGACGTCCTCGCTGCCTACAGTTGGCCGTATTCATCGATCGTGGGCACCGAGAGATGCCCATACGTGCAGATTATGTGGGGAAAAATTTGCCTACCTCGAGAGAGGAGGATGTACAAGTTCGTTTGACGGAGGCCGATGGGAGGGATGAAGTTGTTATAGTCGGCCCGGCGCTAGTCAATGATCCCAGCCCCTAGTGTAGTGCCATACAAGTACATATGCATATAATGTCATTCCTGTGAAAACAGGGAGCCGGTATGGATGAGTGGAATCTAAATTGCGGATTGAACCTGGAGTGGCACCGTAGTGCCTATTCATTTTATGAGGATGGCTGTTTTTTGAAGGACAATACACTAGTCAAGGAGAGAGGAAAGCGCGGTGAGCCTAAAAAATAGAAGCGTTACTATCATTGAAGACCTCTCGAATGAAGAAATCGAGCAGGTCTTTTGTGTTGCGGATAGGATGCTTGAATCTATTAAAGGACAGACAGAACTATGTGCAGGTCAGATAATGGCTACCCTTTTTTATGAACCTAGCACTCGGACTCGTCTTTCTTTCGAGGCTGCAATGAATAGGCTGGGAGGTCGCGTTATTAGTGTTAGCGATGCACAAACATCTTCTCATGCAAAGGGGGAGAGTTTGGCAGATACTGCTAGGGTGGTGGGGAGTTACGTCGATATTATGGTAATCAGACATCCTAGCGAGGGATCACCAAGGATAGCTGCTGACTATGCTGGTGTCCCTGTAGTGAATGCAGGTGATGGAACTCATGAACATCCCACTCAGACATTGTGTGATTTGTATACCCTGAGGAGAGAAAAGGGGCATATAAAAGGATTGACAGTGGCACTGTGGGGCGATTTGAAATATGGTAGGACTGTTCATTCGTTGGCATATGGGCTTGCCAGATTTGGTGCCCGAATAGTAGCTCTTGCAGACGAAGGTATGGAGCTTCCAGAGTATGTGACTGCCCGATTGCTTAATGAGTATAGCTGTCATGTTATTCAAGGGAAGGCTAGTGATTTGGATAGGATAGTCCAGCAGGTAGATGCTGTTTGCCTCAATCCCCCTTCCTCCAAGCAACTGCCACTTACAGCGCAATACTCGGGTGATGAATCGGGGCATAAAGATGATCGGGACTCAGCGACAGGACAGATTGATGTTCTATATTTGACACGCCTACAGAAAGAGAGGCAATTCAGTAGTGAAGGTGCCGCGAAAGTACGATATAAGACCATAGATCATCAGTTCATGAAGAGGGCTGAATTTAGTGATACCTTGCTGATGCACCCGTTGCCTAGAGTGGGTGAATTATCCTGCGAACTGGATACGGATCCGCGGAGTATCTATTTTAAACAGGCATCTTTTGGCGTGCCCATCAGGATGGCGTTAG
>JAXHVC010000046.1:0-15874 GCA_034189315.1 Chloroflexota bacterium
GGAACACTCTGAAGCGGATAGGTTCTGTAGAGATACCTTCAGAGGGCTCTATCATATGGATCTCTGAGGACACAGCACAAGGTCAAGTGATTTTCCCCAAAGGCCCATGGATGGGCCAACTAATCTTCAAAGAAGTCCCAGCAGCTGAAAGCATCCTTGTTCAAATAGGGACCTCGACCAATGGAAGCGATTTTCACTTTCCTGCCAATGGGCCACAGGCCGTTATTGGTACCGGTTGTGAATGTGAGAGGATTCTTACCTTCGAGACTAATCCCGAGCAGATCATCGTACCGGAGGGACATTATCTAGCGCTGAAGATAGCAAACAACGGTTGTTCCACTATCACTCTGAGCACTGGTGGTCCACGCTGCTATATAACCAATCCAGATACTGGAGCCCCAGTTTGGCCAATTCCGGAACTCCCCACTATCACCCTCCTTACAATCGGGCTTATCGGTTTGGTGAGCTACAGTTGGTTCAGAACAAGCCGTCGCCGCAAAGCGGCTGATAGTGTCTCATAATAAATACCAACCATCACCAATAGCAGTCCAGGCATCGGCTCTCTCCGAATCAGCCATAACACTCAAACAATGCAAGACATACGGACAGACTCTCAATGTGGGAGAGGCTTCAGCCTCGAGAGGGTGGTTCTTCCATCTCACCAACCCAGCAGTGTCTGGCAGTACTCTCCTACATTCCAGGCCACATTCCAGAGTGGTGGCTGCAGCAAGATCAAACACTATGTTTCTGATCAACATGCGGCTTTGGGATCAAAGGCAGTTGTTATCAAATATGGCTATACATGTAAAATAGAATGTTAGTTTCAGACACTGGGGGAATGACAACATATTGCCCGATTGCAGGTATTCAAAACGGTTGCGGGGGCGAGTGCTTACTCGCCCCCGCGATGAGTCCAAGTCCAACTTGCCGCGCCATATCTGGTGATGGCGGAGCTCCTGGCAAAGCTCTATGACACAGTGTGGCGTCTTCTTCTCAACAAAAGCAGAGCTAGAAAAATGAGTACCACCCCTCCCAAGGCTATTCCAATGTGAATCACCCAGTTTTCAGATTCCTCCTCCAATTCATCCCATCCAACCACCAGAGGTACATCGGAGAGAGAGGAGACGCGGATATCGGCAGAGACCACATTGTTCTCCACATCAACGCTGCAGCCTTGGGCAAGCTTCCATCCATTGCCTCCCCAGTAGTATATGCCAAGGCCTGTTTCTTTGAGACCTTGTACCTCATCGCCAGCATAATGAAGTCTGACATGCGCCATACCCGTCTCAAAGCCATTCACTTCAATTCCAACGAACTTGATCGCCTGCCTCTGCGTGTCGACAAATGGCTCAACGCCAGGGAGTACAGGCTGGTCTTCGTACTTCAGCACACCTATGCTACCATTGACATCTCCGGTGCCTGTGAAGCTTATCTCCGCATCTGCTTCCTTGACGGCTTGTAGGCCGCGGGGTAGCTCACTGGAAAACCTTCGGCTGGCTGCGAATACCATTGTCTCAGATGAAACACAACCTGATTCAAGATTACCATCGCTTGCAGTTACAACACACTTCCATTTATCTCCGGGATTTGTGTTCGACCGCTGTACGGTATCACCAATCATGCCAGATTGCAGCGCTCCATTCCTATACCATTCGCACAGGTAAGTCACATCGTCTCCGTCTGCGTCGTTGCTCTGCGTGATGATCTGGTAGACTAGGTCATCTGCAGTATCAGGGAAATCCGGGGTTATAGCTATTGTAGGCAGAGATGGTGCTACGTTTACATAAGGCACCTCCACCACAAACAATTCAGTCGCCTCGGTACTCATATCGTGATAGTCGGTTACATTCAGTGTTATTGAATACGTGCCCGCGTCAGCAAAGGAATGGGTAACTGATTCTCCTGTTGCAGTTGTCCCATCACCAAAGGCCCATTCCCAGCTCTTTATGGAGCCGTTTGGATCGTGTGAAGCAGATGCATCGAGAGCCACTTCCTGGTGAACCAAGGTCTTTTCTCTTGGTGAACACGTAAATTCCGCAACGGGTGGTGTATGCTTCGCCATCTGCGCAACCACCGTTCTATCGTCATTCAAGCCCAATCTGATTATGGGGTTTGTAGGATCATCACCAACATCGTTCCCGTAGAGGTCAGTCCATCTTTGGAACCGCCACATACCGTACTCAGTGGGAGCCTCTATGGTGACAGTATCATTGAGCTTCTTGTCATAGGTTCTCCGTAAAGGGCCCATCCCATCCTGGCGACCATTCATGTCTTTCTTATCCACCTTCAACTGCGGCAACATGCCTTCCTCTGAGACACCAACCTGCACGGTGACCTTGCTGGAGACACTTGCGGTGAAATCATAGATCACCTCCATGCGAAGGCTATCAATGACCAAGTCAACGCCGTTGTCGGTGTTCACTTTCTTGGTGAGCGTGATATCTGCCCAAGCTGCCGGTCTTGAATAGAGGAGAAGTTCCTGGTCCTTCGATACTATAAGAGAGCGAAGTAGGGAATTACTAGCCGCGCTTGGCTCCACAGACTCAAGCGTGTCGTCAAGCCCATCATAGCGTGTTGTCCAGGCAAGTGGTTCACTATTCAATGAATTGTGATGGTTGAAGCCATAGACCTCTCCTTCATGAACCAGCCGAGACACACCGGAATGCTTCATGTCAATGTCCAAATGTGCATGATTACCCAAATCCCCACCTTCCGGGTGTGCCGTAATGTCATCGACCACGAGCTTGGCAATGCGGATGTTCTCTTCTATACTAGGGAACAGGCACATGTCTACCATATTGATAGTCACTGCCCCGCTCTCGTTGAGTTCCTGAATTATATCCTGGGACAGGTTGAACCGCCTAGGCACAGAGCGTTCGGGGGGACTGGAATTGTAGTCATCCAATATTTTTGCTACCACCACAGATAGCTCTGCCTCATAAAGCGCTTTCAAGGCGTCATATTCACCGGCGCTCAGGTGCGCGCCGGAGCTTGCCTGGTCGACCAGCTTTCCCATCTTGTTGAACATGTTGTCAAGGCACAGGTCTCCTTCATACGGCTCCAGGAAGCGATACTCATACGCCTTGGCCATGTAGTAATGGTACTTGCGCAGGCGATGCGTCGCTTGTCGCCCCAGTTCTTTTGCGTAGACGCTAGCTCGATGGTCCAGAGCCAGCTTTCCTTCAAAGATTTCGCCATTCATGCTATCAATGGCCAGCAGGTTGGATGTGATAGAATCGGCCACAGCCGGAACCGCCTGCATGGATTGCGCCAGCTTCTCTGCCAGGCTCTCCTTGCGAGCCATCAATTCTGCGATTTCGTCCAACAGATTGTTGAACACGGGGTCCGAGGCCCTTATCTTCGCCAGCTCCGCCTCGACTTCATTCTTTGGGGCCTCAGTCTGCTTGAGCACATCCTTGTATTTGCTGATCTCCCTGGCAACGGGCTCAGCCTTCTTGGCAATATCTGCCACATATTTCTGTGCCGACTTCGCGCTGAGTGTATCCGGAATTTTGGCGATGGCACTTCCCAGGGCTTCACAATCCTTGCCATATTTGACGAAGTCTACCTTGGCGATGTCCGCCAGGTCATCAATTGAATCCCAAGGGGCATCAAATTCCATATTCGAGATGAGGGTGAGTCCACCTCCGGCGAGCCCAGTATATGGCTGTCCCACCGGGCACAGCGACACCACAGTACCCAATATGCGCAAGGCCTTTCTCCAAAACGGCACCTTGTTCTTCTCCTCCACATTTCGCTGGGCACGCTCAATCAGCTCCTCCTCCACTTGTTTCAATTGTTCCCGCACGTCATCCGTCTTCGCGGCAATAGCCTCAATATCAACCTTAAGATCAGGGATGAGCTTCACCAACTTGTCATACTGGGTCTTGAGCGCACCAATCTCCTCCTGCGTCTCCTCGCGGGCAGATGAGAGTGCATCCACCTTTCCCTGTACATCCGTCTCTGAATTCTCCACCCAATAGCAGAGGTAGAGCAGCCGCACTGCCCGCTCTATTTCGTCATCAAAGGCAGCCCTGTTGACTTCAAAGGAAAGCATGGGCACCCAGCCGGGTGAGTTGCCGAAGTAATCCAGGTTGTTATCCATGCGATGCAGGAGGATCTGCATCTCGCGCTGCATCCGCTGGAACTCCAACCTCCACGTCTCCGTAATGCCATCCCACTCCGCCGATGCCTTGTAAGTCTCTATGATCCCTATATAGTCTTCCAGGGTTTCCCTGGCCACATCCACGTGGCGGTAGAGATAGGCATCGTCGGCATAGGCCAGGATCATGCGCAGGGCATTGGGATGCAGCCAATGGTCCGAAACTGACTTGTACGAGCCACTCTTGCCAGATTTGCCCTTTGGTGCAACCGCATCGTGGCCGGACCCTGACTCCTTATAACCAACTAGTACCCAAGCGTCTTCTCCTGAACAACCATCAAAGATCAACTTGAGTGCAGTTTGGGGCCGACCTGCTCTACCGCCCCGTGCACCACTTCCTTCGCCCGCACTGCCATTACTAATATCAAACATGCCATGCAAACTAACGTTTGTTCGAAGGATTCCACCATCTCCTCCATTCCCTGGTTGACCTCCTTTCTTTCCATCTTGGCCATTGCCAGGCCAATCCTCACTATTACCCCATTCGAATAGTATTTGGTTGCAAAAACTTCCATATTTATCATGCACGACCACATGGATAACCATGTTCGCCCATGGTACGACCAACTCTTCCGAACTAAAAACGTTGAGGTATTCGATCTTTTGATCGGGGTATTCCTCGATAAATGCTGGCAGATCCTGGCCGGCGGCCCCTCTCTGCCCCTTCCCCCCATCCTGGCCGGCACCACCTCGCATTATCAATCGTTTACCAGTGTATCCTGGAGCTGAAATACAGTCTTCAATAAAAAGAGACACATCACCTGCCTTCAACCCCTGTTTCCCAGGAGCGAATTGAGCAGGTCTGTGGGTAAGACTACGAGGAGTTGTGTTGATACAGCCGTCCCCCTCAAACCGCAACGTGCGGGCATAGATTGTGACATTCGTTTGAGGCAGATGCAGCGGACTGCCTATCACAACCCTTTCCGCGTACACCTTCAGTTCCTTGATGTCATTGTTGCCATTCAAGGAGTACAAGCCATTTTCATGGCCTTTCCGAAACACCACCGTCTTTCCGGAAATGGCGATGCTCCTGGTGTGGCGACTCAGGTGATTGAAGCTTTCCTCCCGATTGCTGGTAACGGTGTTAACCACAAGATAGTCCCCACTCTCCGGATTTGGAACCGGGTGCACCGGGTCCAAAACCAAGGTAGTATACTCAGGGGGCAGAACCGGAGCGGCTGCCGCCGGAGCTTGTGCACCTTCTGCTGCAAGGGCAAAACTTGGGGGAAATGCGGTCAGAGCCGCTGTGCCAACGAGAAGGCCTGCCATGACGGCCAGCAGGACCTTTGCCAGCATGGTCTCAGTATTTACTATGGAAACACCATGCGTTATATGTAATGTACCTCGAAGAGCCTTCACGATAAGCATCTTCTTTATCTCCTTTCTTGTTTCAAGCAGTGTTCAAGCATTTCTTAGTGTCTGCACTCGTAGAGTGCCGGCAAAGTAGTCCTATTAATCAGCCAATGTCACTCTCAGCACTACCAGTATTGTGCCCACGATGTGTACTGATGTTGAGTGCCGATTTCAAGTCCCGGACCAAGTGTTACGCTGGCAGTCCTGTCACCACGCCCCACATGCAATTCTCAAACGAGTCTTCATCGGCATTGACATGTAGTTTTTTACCCCAGGTATAGCAATCGAACTGAACCGGGCCGGCATTTCCCAGTACACGGGAGTTCCCTAAGAAGGACACCCAATGATTGGGGTAGTAGCTGTTCTCATCAATGGCACTAGGCTGTTGCAGCATGTTCGAGTGAACCATGAGAAAAGCCACTCCTCCGCTGGCCCGAACCCGCTCTGCCTTCCGAAGTGCATCGAACTCGCCCCACCAGTAGGTAGACTCATAGTCCACATTGCCGTAGCCCAATATCTGGGTGGTCCACTCCTCCATCTCCCCCACTGTAGTCAAACCCATGACGAAATCACCGGAATTGTCGTCAATGTCGAACCATTCATTGGCATCATCCCTCAATGTGGCCATGATCATCCAGTCTGCTGCGGAGATGGCATCCGGCTTTGCACTGTGACGGAGGGTGCTGGACGCACTAATGACCTCATTCACTTCGCCGATACTCCCTGTCTCGTACAGTTCCTGGCACATCTGGACATATCGCGCTGGCTGTCTGGATACCAATTCAAATACAATAGCTGCTGGCCCACACAGTGGATACGTTTCTTGTCGCACCTGTCTGATAGGATCTCTCACGGTAGCTCGAATATCGCGGATGAGATCCATCTTGCCTATGTTGGGCCATACGCCACTGCTTGTAGAACGCTCAAACCTAGCTAACGCTTCGTCCACAGGGTCGACTTGCAGCTTGCTAACAGTGTATGAGAGACGATATTTGGCACCGTCTTCCGTGAAGTACGCTACGGCATTGGTTCTGGCTCTGCTATTTATGCCAACCTCGCCCAGGAAATCATGTCTATCCCACCAGGAACCTGCATCATTGTCATACAGCTGAACCTTGACCAGCTGTTCAAAGCCAAAAGACCGGTTAAGTCTCCATGTTTCCCCATTTCCCATGTCCTTGCGCAGAGCAGGCCTATGAGATCCATCTGTGATTATGTCCAGGCGGCACTCGTCTTTCCCACTATCCTCAGTCTGGAAGCACTCCAACTCATGTAATGTTATCTCATGCGCTGTTGCCACAGCCGCGCTAGCTCCGACCGGATGAATAGCGACATCTATTAGCTTAGTGTTATTTCCCACCAATGTTATCAGAAACAGAAACACCAGCGCAGCCGATGATACGGTTACTATGCCATTTTTTATACCCATGTATGACCTCCCTGATTTCTCTCTGTATCATGATTTAGAACAGTTGCTGCTATGCTCATGGGTCTCATCTCCCTCCGCTTTGGCAGACCAATTGTCTCTAATGCACTCATTCGTTGGTGCAATCCGTTTACTGTGTCTATATACGCTACACCAAAGCAATAACTGCGAGTGTAGGATAAAGGGACTCTGGTCCAACGACAGTATATCTACACACGCTTCGTCAACCTCTCACCAGAATACCTTTTTGCATGCACGTGTGATATAGACCCTACATACCAACCCAATAGAAACACGAAACCATGATGCTTCTTAACAACTCAAGGATCCCTCCATTGATTAGCTCCTGCACATATAGCAATTGCCATAGAACCACCATTTCGACGATAAAAGCAACAAGCAGAGATAAAACAGTCTTCGCTATCCCCCACCATACGCCACTCGAAGATAATCCTCTGTCTCTAGAGACTGCCGTTGTGACATGTACTGCGCCCATGGAATCAGCATATGCAGTCCCCAATGAGACACCACATCTGGCGCAGAAGTTGTCACCATCATAAAGTGCTACAATAACAGCTTGGACACATTACCATGACTACTCCTTTCTTTCAGGCACCCTGACAACAACATAGAGGTCATAGTGCTTGTTGGCTGTATTTCTACGACATTTCTTTCTGTTCGCTGTCCTACGGCCAATTCTTCCCGTGAGCACCTTTTACCCCTCGGCTCCAAGCGCCATTCCATTGCTACCATCCTCGCTGAATGGACACCACGAGACACATTCCACGTTTCTCTACCATCTGACAAAGAGATGGCTTCACACTTCATATGCTTAAAGATGAAATAGTGGTTGTTTTTGAAGCTAAACTATACTTAATTGCAGAGTTACCACCCTATTCCTATACCTAGAATAATTTCGATCTTTTCCATCAATAGTGCCGCAATACTACCGTACAGGAACTTTCTATAAGTTTCCTGTTTCAGATACTCCCCTGTTGGGGAATCACTGGACGAGATTTAGCATGGCTCCCAGGATAGGTATTATGGATAGCCTGCTGATGGAGAAGGGGTAGAGTGGAGCCAAGGAACGGAAGTCAGAGTATTCCCAAGACCTCGCGAAGGCAACTTGAGATGTAATTCAGAACCACGTTGCTGAGGTGGAACAAGTGAAGTGCTCAATAAAGAAGGCTCCCATTGTATTCTAGGGTCCTGTACTCGCGAGAAAGGGAGTAGGGAATTAGGAGGCGAGTTCCACGTGATATCAAGTGATAGAGTTAGTGGTTTCTTAATGAGATCATCTTTCTGTTTGATTTGTGGAAGCTGTATGTCCGATCCTTCGCCACCCGATATAAGAGCAAATCGTTCGATTACAGTATCTGTAAACACTATTGTAATGAAGCCTAGTAGGAAGATACCAACAGCCATTACAATAAATAGCGAATATAAGACTCTTTCGATGGTTTGTAGGAGTGCTCCGCTAATATGCATCTGTCTCTCCTTTCTATCCACGTTTGCGCCATTAAAATAACTATGAACTAAAGTGTAAAGCCACCCTTCTTTTTAGCATTAGATCACCGATCATTCTTTCCATGTGTCCATTACATCTCTACTTTCTTAATTGCATGACCTCCTCTCTGTTGCTAATGCTACTGTACTTCCATGCCCACGTCTGTAAACTGGTTTACACAAAATATGTAAACCAGTTTACATTTCACATATATGCGTTAGGTCAGTCATTCTATGATGTTATAGAAGATTACGATGTGATAGGCTTGTAGAAATTATCATAGTGAGGGGAATACCAATGAACCAGGTGTATTGATAGAACACTGAATGATTGAGAGGATTTGTCAGTTGTACTGCGTAGTGACCTTGTTAGGCCAACACTTGCATTGTGTCGACTTAATACCTTGCTGATAACAAATCCTTGGCACCCACCTCAATATCGCAGTATTATTGTCATTGGTGGATTACCACACTGGACCCTCTATACCGACTGGAAACAATCAGCGTGGAACAATGGGTCCACTACCAGGAATCAAGACCAGCATTACCAATCCAGCACGATAGAATGCAGCGTTGTCATGAGCACTTAACCGTTATCATCATGTATTTAGTGGAGAGACATGAGACAAGCAGCACGAAAAACAGACCATATCACAATGTCATCGCGAGGAGTCCTTCCGGGACGACGTGGCAATCTTCTCTTAAAATGATCAGATTGCTTCACCTTCGGTTCGCAATGACATGATAAATATAGTTTGTATTTTATAGGGATGACACAATCCGAAAGGGCAGACCATTCCATACTACCTGTAGTTCTAAGAAAAGCGGAGCGTCACGTATATGCACGATGATAGAGATAATCTGACTGAGCTCGCTAAAGATATGGGAGCAGACATCATCGGATTTGCAGATCCAGAAATGTGGAATGTATACGATGAGGTTCCACATGAGTTTCGGCCTAGCTCGATATGGCCAGAAGTTAATACCGTGATTGTGCTTGGTATTGGAATGCTGCTCCCAATAGTCGAAATGACACCATCTATCCTACACACCGAGATGTATCGGACCTGCAATGGCGAGCTAGATAGCTTGGCATTTAATCTGGCCAGATACCTGAATAGGCAACAGCATGCCTCCATCTTCTTCCCCAGGGATGCCTATGGGGATATCAACATACTCATCCAGAATCCGTATGCAGCATTCAGCCATGTAATGGCGGCCAAATATGCAGGATTGGGAACAATTGGTCTTAGTCACAACCTCCTCACACCATCATTTGGACCTCGAGTGCGATTCGTATCGGTATTCACATCGCTCAAACTTGCACCAGACTCAGTACTAAACAAGGAATTATGTACAAGATGCCTGGCTTGCGTTAAGTGTTGTCCTGTAAAAGCGATCTCATCCCAAGAAGACACCATAATAGGAAAACTAGATAGCATTGCTTGTGCCAAGTACCACTCCGAGCTTAACAAGAAACGGAGCTACCCATGTGGCATTTGTACCAAGGTATGCCCAATAGGTGCAGACCGAAAGCTATATAACAGCAAGCATAGTCTTCAAAAGTATCAAAACGAAGCCGAAGCCTTGGCTGCCGATCCAGAACATCCAGATTATAAATCCTGGATCCACGTTCGACGCTATGGCAGATGGCCCTAACAAAGCTAGGGGGCACCATTCATGGCAGAAACAAGAGAGTACAATCTGCAACAGTTTTGTGATGAATTGGAAGCGCTTATAGGAGAGGAGAAGGAACTATCAACCTTCCTCTTAGAGGCTAGGGCCCTTCTTGAGAAGCTATTACCTAATCATACATTCGTTAATCAAGTTCTAGAAAAGATGATTTCAGATAGCACCTATGCTAAGGGAAGAATCGGTACCATTGATCGCCATGACATCCTCCTGCATCGCAGTCCTTCGGGAAGCTTCACTGTAAGGCTTTTCGTATGGACACCCAACTCTTGGCACCCAATCCACGATCATGGTTCATGGGGAGTGGTCGGTAGCCTGTCAAATGATATTGAGGAAATCGAGTACCGTCGATTAGACGACGGCAGTATAGAGGGTTATGCCAAGATCGAGGAGAAAACCAGGCTACTCCTGACTCCAGGTAAAACGTGTTCAGTTTTACCCTTTGACCAAGGTATACATTGGACTGGCAGCGCCAACAAAGATACAGCACTAAGTGTACATGTATATGGCAAGCCTCTCAGACAAGGTTTTGTACGTTGTTTCGATGTAGAAAACAACTCCACCTATTTGCTGATCACACCAAAGCTAGAAAAGAGGTTATATGCTATTCGGGCCCTCGAAGCCCTGGGTGATGAATGGGCAAAAAGTTTATTAGAAAGTGCCCTTCAGGATCCCCATCCGCTCGTAAGATGGCAGAGCATTGCCACATTGGAGAAGATCGATAAGGACCTCTGGATCTATTCCCTAGAAAAAGCCATGGAAGATCAAAGTGATGAAGTCCGCAGCAGAGCCAGAGTAACACTTGAGAGGATTAATTTAGCAAAAAATAATATCCCCACATTACACCCCAAAGTATCAGTCATAGAAACAACCTCATTTTCCCATGTCAAAACGACTATAAACTGGGCATCCCCTTAAAACGAATCGCCAATCATAAGCCCAAATTCATCATACTAACACCTTTGCACATCGGTTATATACCCTCAACGTATCAATACAATCCAAATGAGGGCATTCAAAGCCCTACAACAACATACCAACTTCGATGCTTTGTACGAATACGATCTCTCGATCAGAGATAAGCAGATCAACCGGTTGAATAAGGCCCGCAGCGAAAGAGATGGCCAGCAGCTGGGGCAAGCCATGGCTAAGCTGCAGGACGCCTATATAACAGGGGAGAACATCCTACCAGACCTTATTGAAGCGGTTAAGTGCAATATGAGCCGGGGCGAGTATTGTGGAATCGTTGCTGCGGCTTCAGGGTACTCCTCCAAAGAGGAATTCATGTGCAGCGAAGATAGTGTTGTCCTGATGAACATACTTGGCTAGCGCTGCCAATAGAGTATGCTTACACGGACAAGTTTAGACTCATTTAATCAATGGGGGTTTATTCAATGGGAAGGACCATAAGATTCTTGCTGAGCAGAGATGATTCCTACCACCGTCGAGGCTACTGGGTAGTAGCTCAAGCTATTAGGGAAGCTGGGATAGAGGTGGTTCTGGGAGGACTTCAGTTGCCCCGTGCGATAGCCGAAACAGCCATGCAGGAGGACGTGGATATCATCGGCTATCGCATCATGCAAGCTGCACCCAAAATTGTGGTTCCCCGACTTTTTGAGTTTATGAAAGATCGGGGAGTCAAAGACATTCCTGTGATAGTTGGTGGTATCATCCCAGAGAAAGACGAGATGCTCATCAGGGAAATGGGAGTTAAAGCGGTTTTCCATCCATTAACACCATTGGAAATCCTAGTATCGCAGGTTAAAGCAATCGGAGAAACCACAATACACAAAGGCAGCTAGACAAGGTATGACAGTCCTTCGGATGTACTAGATTTCAGTCGGAGATATTTTTAAAAAGACAATCTGATCCACTCACCATGAGGTAACAGAAGAGGCCTTGGCGGTGGTTACCGCCAAGGCCTCTTTTTAAGCACTACCGTAATTTGGATATTACGCCGTTAGTACTCGATTCTAGCCTTCGAATTGATAGATCATCCCAGGATTCTCTATGGTCAGATGAGGACTGATCACCTGTAATGGCCCTGGATCAGGAATTATTGGCTCAATTTCCGCTAGGACCGGCTCCTTTATGGGAGCAATCAGCAGAGGTCTTGGCTCAAAGGCGTCTATTCTTACTATATGTCTCCAGCTGCTGCCATGGTAATCGGTTAATTCCCATCTATTGCTACCGGAGTCGTAGCTAACCGGAACCTTATAGACATTGTCGTTGGCAACATATCCATAGGGTTCATATGAGGCATCATCGGAATCCGTGATGTATATGTGGGTATATTCCCCAGCATAATTCTTTTCAAATCCCCAGCAGGTTACTGCATGACCGTTGATTGAAAGGTAAATACCATATCCCTCATTCAGATACTCGTCTATTTTCTGCATCATAGTCCCAGTATCATTCCATTGGTGGAAGTAGTCTTCCCAGTCAAGATGAGGATAGTATGTATCTACGTAGTATTCATACGCGGGAGCGCCGGTACCACCAGTACCCGTGTAGAGATGATCAAGCATGTCATCATAGATATCGATAGCGTCAGGATGACCAGAAATATTCCAGCCAGTATAGTCCAATACATTGGATGCAGTTGCTGCCCAGCATGCATTGTTGTCCACACCACCCCAATACTTATCTACATCTTCCTGAGGGTCCCAAATATGAGTCGAGCTCAAGAGCTTCCAGATGCTAGGATCTTTCGATAACATTGGACTTTCTTGTGCAACGGTTATCTCTTTTTGTGCCAACATGGCCATGTTCTCGGAAGAGGTGGCAGCATATTCCCCTACCATGGCACGTTGATCAGAGGCAGCCTCCACATCTTTGGGGAGAACAGCACCGATGCTACTACCCGCTGCAAGCACAGCCGCAGCCAATCCTGCTAAAACGATTTTGGATATCGAACCTCGCAAATCCATAGCTCTTTCCTTTATCTTCGTTATCGACCTTTGTCTGTTCCCTTCTATGATTTTCATCTATCCATTCTCCTTTCACCACTCTGTATTGAGCTAACTATTTGTTTCCACTCCGCACATCGATTTCACTCCTACTTTTTCCAATTCACCACCTCTGTTCTGCTATTAATGCTACTGTACTTCTACATCCATGTCTGTTAACTGGTTTACACAAAATGTGTAAACTAGATTACATTTCTCGGGGATCTAGCATGATGATCACGTCTAGGACCACGCTTTGTAAATAAATCAACAACTAATGATGCTAAAGAAGATATCTATTCCAATCCTAGGGAGGTCCAATATAGGGTATCTCCAATCCCCCAGGAGGAATTGCCATTGTTGGAGGTGATTGGATGTTTAAATCCAAAATCCCAAGCACTAAATCCCAGACAATATCTAAACACCAATGACCAGAATCCGATCGGATACCTTCCTTTTTTGAGTTTTGGGTATTGGAATTCATTTGGAAATTGGAGCTTGTGATATGGGATTTCATTAACTCACAGCAGAATATGGAGAATTTGCAGGTTCGGAACCATATCTTGTGCTGGTGAGTGGTAACGTAAGATGAATCAGTAGTACTTTCAATAAAATCCAAGTTAAAAAGAACGGGCCGTCTCCTGAACGGAGGCAGCCCGACTAGTCAACTGAGGACTATATACCAAAACCACGATTGTTGTTTGAATTCTGGTCCATAGTCAGTACCTTATCAAACCACATGAGAGCTCACCGTCCTAGAAGTACATAACATTCACTGCGCCACAGTTGATAATTGCACCAATGTCCTCCAGAGGAACACCGATCGCCAGATCGCTATTGCCATTACCGTTAAAATCGCCCATGCTTAGTGCATTCCCAAACTGGTCTCCAACCTCAGCGATATCCACCATACCTGGGCTGTCCTGATGATAAAGTTGATTCCCCGCTGCAGTAAGACCAAATGCCGAACCACGCAGAGTATTCACAGCCCCTGCATTTGCGATCGCTCCGATATCCTCAAGGGGCACACCGATGGCAAGGTCTACATATCCATCGCCATTCATATCTCCCGCGGCAAGGGATGCCCCAAAGCAATCACCTGGCTCAGATACACCAGCAATACCCGGACTATTCTGAGACCATATTTGATTACCTGCCGATGATAGACCATTCGCTGCACCATATATAACATTCACAGCTCCAGCCCCGCCTCGCGGAAATTCCTCGCCAGGAACGCTGCCAATGTCTCCAATGGACTCACCTAGCACTCCAATTGCCAAATCATCACAATCATCACCATTGAAATCCCCTGCAGCCAGAGCATCACCGAACTTATCCCATGATTCAGCTCCATCAACAATACCTGGACTATTCTGATGCCAAATCTGGTCGCCGGCTGAAGATAGGCCAGCACCCATACCATATATCACATTCACCGCCCCTGCGGACGTAATTGTTCCAATGGCCTCCCCCGGTACTCCTACAGCAAGATCGTCGAAATGATCCCCATCGAAATCCCCTGCAGCCAGGGCATCACCAAATCTATCCCATGCCTCAGCTTCACCAGCAATTCCAGCACTGTTTTGATGCCATATCTGATTACCCGCTGAGGCAAGACCAGAGTTTGAACCATACATTACATTCACAGCCCCTGCAGACTGGATCGCTCCGATATCCTCTCCAGGCACTCCCACAGCCAAATCGTCAAAACGATCCTCATCGAAGTCCCCCACAGCCAAGGCATCACCAAAGTGATCCCATGATTCAGCTCCATCAACAATACCTGGACTATTCTGATGCCAGATCCTATTACCCGCTGAAGACAGACCAACATTCGAACCATACAGCACATTTACGGCCCCAGCAGATTGGATCGCCCCAATATCCTCTCCAGGAACTCCTACAGCAAGATCGTCAAATCCATCCCTGTTGAAGTCCCCTGACGCAAGTGCACTCCCAAAACGGTCCCCCTGCTCGGCTCCACCTGCAATACCAGGGCTATTCTGGTGCCATATCTGATTGCCAAAAGCAGACAGACCAGTGTTAGATCCATACAATACATTCACCGCTCCAGCAGATTGGATCGCCCCAATATCCTCATGTGGTACTCCTATAGCCAGATCATTTAAACCGTCCCCGTTGAAATCACCCCAAGTAAGCGCATCCCCAAACTCATCCCAGTCCTCCGCAGCACCGGTAATACCTGGACTGTCCTGATGCCATAGTGGATGAATCTTGGCAAAAATGGGGCCATGTATCTCAGCTGCAACCAAAGGACGCTCTATCTTTTCAAGGACCAGCTCCTCAGCTTGTGCAGATGGGCTTATTGCTGGCAATCCCAGGCCCGCGAGCAATCCCACCGCCACAAGTCCTAGGCTCACCCTTTTCATTCCCCAAGCCTTCGTACTTGGAATTGATATCCCCTTTGCTCTCATCTTAAAATCCATCATGACCTCCCTTTGTAGTCTCTGTACATTTCATTACGCAAGAGCCAGTTGTCATATCAACTACCGTCTTTTTTCACAAGAGAACCTTCACCTATCTCCGTTCTCGCTCTGGATCGCTATCACTTCCACCTCCTTTCCACACCCCATACTACTGCCGCTTTCGAGGCATGTCTGTTAACTGGTTTACACAAAATGTGTAAAGTAGATTACACTTCTCGGGGATCTAGCATGATGATCACGTCCAGTACCACGCTTTGTAAGTGAATCTCCCCCCAGCAAGCTGGGGGGCATCTGTGGCGCGAATTCTCGCACCTTTGTCGCTCAAATTCGCTTCGCAGCG
>JAXHVC010000047.1:0-4755 GCA_034189315.1 Chloroflexota bacterium
GCCTCAATCTCTGAATCAGGAGTCGCATCGTGCCATATTTCCCTAGCCGCCATACCCTCTACAGTAAGATCAGTCTGGGCTATCAGCGCTGCCGTATTCCCCGCTATTCCCAGCTCGATAGTAGCGTTGGCGTCGAAGGTTAGACTGGTGCTACATACTGCTGTCAATCGGACAATCACATCCCCTGTTACAGTGAACACATCTGCTGGATCTCCCGTCCCGTCATGGTCTCCAATAGCATTTGGCGTCCCTCCAGCAAAGGTGATAGACTTCCGTACTACATAATCGCCTAGCCCTCCTGCCATGGGCCTAGCGTGTGTCCTGTTTCGAACTGCCATTACCCACCCCCTTGACCGCAGTAAGCCACTTCCACCGTAGCTGTGCCACCATTCTCTATGATAGAGAAGTTGCCCATGTCTTCACTGCCCCACACCTCGAAGGTATCTCCAGGCTCCACCTCCTCGCCTATACTTGTGGTCGCCGTAGTCCCATTAACGGTGTAGTTGCACTTTGCATTCTTTACTTGGACACGCGCATAGACAACATATCCTGTTGTTATCTTTGCCGCTGTGAACCCTGTGGCCGAAGATGGGGACAGGGCCTCCCTGTCATGAGTTATGTAGATAGCCATAACCTCCTCCTCTATCTGTTATTAGCTTGCTGGTCTTGTACTCGAAGGAGCCTCTGCCCCCTTGTTGTGAGGCTTATCTCTACGGGTATCGTTTGTGTTGAATCTGGCAAGGTAGTATTGCCGCATCTTCCCCAGTTTGATAGGACGCACCAGCAACGCATCCCACCCTTCAGCACGAGCATCGTCCATCTCGCCCCGCTTCTTCACTATCTGACCTTCCTTAGACACTATGTCGATTACCCCGTAGCCCTCGGTCTTGGTTATATCAGGCCCCTTCTTTACCTTGATGACTGTCTCATATGGATGCTCTTTGTGGACTTCCAGGATTGCGCTGGCCTTCTCGTCATAGTCCACTCGTGCGAGACATGCTATGTTGTCAACTGACATAAACCCCCCTGTTAATTACGAGGGTGATTAAAGGCTCACCCTCTAAGCCCGTTTCTCTAACTGTCCAGGGTCAGGAACACTATCATAGACTCTGTGTCTGCAACACCTGGAGTCATCGCCCACCCGATGATAAGTTCTGTCGTGGCTGCTGCCGAAGCATTAACCTTGGCCGCAGTCGTGCCCACACAGACAGAAGTGCCTAGAGCGATAGCCGCTTGAGGCACAGCAGCAGCAGGCCCACCTGTCTTACACCAGAAGTAGTAGTTGGCAGTGACCGCAAATTGCGGAATGCCAATAACCATACCAGAGACCACCGCTTCGGTAGCGATCACCTTGTAGTATGGGTTCCTGACAAGCCCCAACTCGCTTGATGTGGTCAGGGCGACCGAGAGGGGATCATAGAGAGTGAAGGTAGAATCAGCAGTGCCAGATAGTGCCTCATTGCTCTTGATACGTAAACACTGCCCCTCCCCCGCTTCGTCATTTACAATCAGGAATCCCTCTGCGAAGTCATTAGCCGAATCATTAGGCGCTGTATCAAGGTTAGCTGTGGATGTGACCTCAACAGAATAAGCACCGATTGCAGCCGCAGCGCCACAGACAATATCATCGTCTTGCTCTGCATGAGCCGCCTTAGCCTGCTGCACAGGGGCAGCAATGTTCAAACCAGTGCCACCAGCCTTGCAGTACCGCCAGACCTCACACCCCCGCATCGCTTTGCTGCCCAAGGGGTATAATTGCGTCGCGGACTCCGCCCACACATCCACCTGCCCACCGTCAAATGTTCTCGCTGCGTCTTGCTGCGTAATCGTGGGGATAATGGTTATCCCCTTTTCATTCGTGTAAACCGCTCTACTATATGTAGCCATGTGTCCTTCCTCCCTTACGCCGTCACCGCGCCATCGGTGATGCCGTAGATTCTTCCAATTGCATATTTACTGCCTGGCAATAGATTGCAGTAGCCCCAATTTCTCAGGCCCTTGGCGATCTTGTTCTCTAGCTTGTCGAAGACATCCAGGTATACAATCTTGCCTGCCTTGGCTAACTGGCTTTCATCCGAACCAAAACCAAGAGACAGTCCTGGTTCCTGCTTCTGGATGTTGCCGAACTTCAGGAAGAACATGCTGTACTCTTTAGTCCCAGACGTGTACTTGGCCATGGCGCTCGACCCCTCGCCTGTGCCTGCCTGCTCCGCCACCAAGTAGTTGCACTGATGCACTGGGATGCTATCAAAGGTCATTAGAGGCTTGCCAAACTCATCCCTTGTGTACATCAAGCCTTCCTTGATCTCCGCCTCTTGTAGTGCAGCGTCAAGCCGAAGCTTGATTGCCTCCCCCACAACAATTAGGTCGCATCCGAACTTCATGGTTGCTATTGCCAACCGCACATTAGCCAAGCTCAGAGCGCCCCCCTCATCAATATCGCTGTTGGTACCTGTTGACTCCGCAGCCCAGGCATGGAGACCATCGGGCTCGTCAGAATTCGTGTAGGTTGTGTCCCCGTAGAAGATCCAGTCCTCGATAGCATCAATGCAGGCACCCAAGGAGTTGTTGTAGACAATCTCCTCATAGTTGTTGTAGGTGCCATAAACAGACTTCACGTACTTGTCGCAAAGCCTCTGATCGTAGAACTCCTTGAGAGCTGCTGACTTTTGCGTGTAGCTCACGTCACTCGTCCACACCGCATCACCACCAGGGGCAATTGCCTTCGCTCTCCCGATGGTTGTCTGGCGCAACCAATCTATGCTCAAGCCATTTGATTGCGCGATAGGGATCTTGTCATTCATCAAGAGCCCACCCTTGACCATATATTCAGGGATAGCCCCAGGCACATTTGTCGCTTCGGTTAGCTTCTGCGCCTCTGACAGACTGTCCCAAGTTCCAATTACATCAGCCACTTTTTACCTCCCTCGTGCTTCGTCTAACGCTGCTCGTGCCACCTGATTAGGTGTACTTGGTTTTGATTTACCGCTAGGCACACCTGCCAGCACGGCATACGTTCCGTCTTCCTTTCTTGTCATATTCATGCGTTTGCGTTCGTCTTCCCTTGCAGCTTCCAGTAAGGTATTTATCTCCTCCTGCGTCTTGGGCAAGGAGGGTGGATCCTCCGCTGGTGCTGCTGGTGTCTCTATAGTCTTAGGAGCTTCTGGCCTTATTGCTACGAGCAAGTCCTGTAGATAGGCCATCTGTTTCACCGCAGGCATCCCCTCCGCTTGCACTCGTCTCAACCCTGCTAGCCGTGGGTCATCAAGGCTCAGCTTGGCATCGGTAAGCATCTGTGAGACATCACGAGCCGCTATTGCATTCGCTTGCTCTTCATGTCCACCAGCTACCATAGATTCCAGTTGTGCCGTTTTGAGACTCACCATGCTTTCCTGCAGAGCTGCGATATGATCTCGCAATTCCTCTTGCCCGCTGGTACTCGCCTTGAGCTGCTTGTTCTCCTCCTGGGCTTGCCTTAGCAGTCCCCCTTGAGTGCTCAACCTCTGCTCAAGTTCTTTGATCTTTGCTGCGTTGTCCTCGCCCTTAGCTGGCTCCTGTTCTGTCGGGGTTGCCTCTGGTGTCTCTGTTATAGCTGGTTGTGGCTCTGGCTCCTGTTGTGGTGTCGTGCCATGAGCCTCATCGAGAGCCTTCCTTGCTACGCTATGAGCATTAGAGGTACTGCCCTGAACGTTTGCTGCTGGTTGCTCAGTTGGTGCAGTCTGTGTTGTCATAAACTCCTTTCCTATAAACGCAAAAGAGGCGAACCCAACTCCGAAGAGTTAAATTCGCCTCTGCTTAATCAGTCGGCTATATTCGGTTGTCTAAACTACTTGCCTAGCTTAATCTGCTCCCTTACCTTGTCGATTTGTTCCGGTTGCCCTTCCTTGATATACACCACCTCTAGCCTTCCATAGGGTACTGACCGGATCAATTCAATTAGTGCCTTCTCTTTAGTGGAGCACAAAATATTGTGTTTATCAGTCTCTTTCATACCATATCCTGTAGGTCTTGTCAAGTTATGTACACTTCCACTCCAAGTAAGCTCGACAGATCGCTATGGGTGCTGTAGCTGTATGATCAAACACCCCTATATCAGCAACCACAACTTCCCGCCCATCGTCATCCATCTTCCATACCTTACAATAGCGGCCTGTGCCATTATCAATCGTTACCTCTACGACATAGCCATTATCGTGCATCTCCTCCACTAGCTCCCAGGCAGCGGCGATGTCGGTGGAGTATTGTGGCACTATCTCCCAATAATTGCCCAGCCCATAGCACGGTTGCTTCTCCAGTAGGTCTGGATTTATACGCAAACTTACAGGCAAGTAGTCCTGATCATCGCACATATACTCACGCTCTTCCCACTCGCCACCACCCTCATGGAACCGCCAGCCACCTCTAATAGCAACAACAGGCCATTTCGCCTCAGCCACCGCAACCCGCAGCTCCTCCTCGCTCATCGCTAGTATTGCCTCACGGCTTAACGTTGCTGTTGCCATGTTCTCTCCATGTAGTTCAAGAACTCTGTATCGCCCTTGTTAACTGGCGTGATATCGCTGCAAGGGACAGCGCTTATAGTATCGGCACTGTCACACGTCACCTCACACAATGGCACAGGCGATTCATTGCCAGCGCCATTGCCTGTGCCGTAGACGACACGATAAGGCTCATAGATAGGATAGTATATGTAGTATGGCCATCCGTTACTCGTCAGCTTGTACCTACATACAAGCTCTGGTCTCAGGGGTTCGG
>JAXHVC010000048.1:0-4325 GCA_034189315.1 Chloroflexota bacterium
GGTACTCGAACTTGTGGTACTCGAACTTGTGGTACTCGAACTACTTGTGGTACTCGAACTACTTGTGGTACTCGCTGTTGAACTTGAACTGCTTGTGGTTGAGCTTGTGGTCGTGGTAGTCCTCGCTTCACCTGTGCTGATAACGGCTGCTTCCCATCCTTCCAATAGATAGACACGAACTCAGCCAGCTCGTCAGCTCGATCTATCACCTGCTCCAGAGTATCAGCCACGTACCACTTGTGGCTTGGTATCCTCGCCATCTCCCTCGTAATAAGCAACGGAGCATGACGCAACTTCATCTGCTTTCGTGCCTCAATAGCGATCCAGGATACCTTTTCAGGGACTACATGCGGGATAGTCTGCGCTATCCGTTCCGCTATGGTCTGCCCATCCTCATAGAACTCCTTCTCCCAAAGCATACATGCCATGACGGATCGCCGTAGTTGCTGTTCAGGGCTAATGTGTTGCGCTTTTGCGCCTTCGTGGGTATGGATAGGTTTTCGAGGTATATTAGTTTTCGCCATCGTCATCTCCTTTATTTCTACCAACAGGGAACAAGCAACAACGGTACAGTGTGGGTTCCCCCACTCTTTTTAACAGAAAGAAGTATCCGTCATTTACGCCACTGCTAATAGCACTTTATCGAACACCAGGGAACAACCGAACGGGGTACAAAGCGCTCTGCCAATTGAGCTATACACCTTTTCAGGTGCAATAGGACTCGAACCTATACCACTCGATCCTAATTCGAAGTATCCCCATCCTACGCCACTGGATATCCGCTTGTTAAGTGGAGGAACAAACAGCCACGGTGCATTTCTAGCTCGAAGTAACCGTAACCTTCACCATCCATAACTTACTATATCATACATCAACAGGCTTGTCAACCCCTGCCACATGGCTACTCATATCATTCTGGATGTATGAGGTGCTTATGCCAATCATCCCTAGGATCTGCTAGCTGGTTCACTTCGCAAAACTCCTTAATTAACTCAACGATTGGCGCACAGTCATCCGCTGCCGACATGATAGTATTCTCCTCCCGTGTCGTAAGCCATCCGCAAAACCCAACGAGGGCTTCTGATGCGCTTAGTTCCTCTTTCTCTTCTGTACTTATCTTTGCCCCGCAATTCTGGCACACATCTCGATTAAGCCATGTAGGGCAAATCCCCAAGCTAGGAATCCCGTCATCGTCTGCCTGCGCTAATGCTTCTTCTATCGTTACCCCATTGAGGTAGGCAACAGGCGCTACAAAATCATCATCCCCTACTTCGTACTGAATAGTCCTACTCCCCTTCCTGCAGAAGATGATAACTGGGCCCCACTTGGCTATTAACTGCTCTAATTTATTCTCCATATTCACCACTCCTTACGGCCTATGATCTCTCACCTATCTGCCTGGATACTCCGACCTCTTAGCCTCCAGCTTCCCATCGCACAAAGGGCACGTCGCCCAGGAGCTCGTGACCTTGTCCTTGGTAACGCTCCACCCGCACCCACACATTAAAAATATTTCATAGGCGTTACCATTTCCATCTCTGTATCTCGGTATTTGTTTCCCCTTTACAGTCACGTCAGTCCCTCCAATAGCCAAGCTGGCGCATCATTTGGACATCTCCTCGGGGCTTGTGTATCCCCCCTGCCATCTCTCTGCCACCTCTCAAGTATCCTCTGAACATACTTCGCACTTCGAGCGTTGGAGTTACACGCTTCGGACATGGCATCCGTTATCCAATCCCTAGGATACCTATCGACCCACTCCTCTAACGTCTCGCCAATCATAGGAGTGATGAGCCCAAAATTCTTCTCATACTCCATAGATATTGCAGCCAAATCTTCTGAGTTTTCCTCTGTTTCGGCAGCAGCCGTAGCAGCTTCTTCTTCTTTACTTTTCTTTACTTTACTTTTCTTTACTTTATTAGCATTGCCATCGCATTGCGTTCGCATTGCGTTCGCATTACCCCATCTTTTCGTAGCTGATTCGCTGGCTTTTTGTGATTTTTCGTGCTGTTTTTCGAGGCGTTTTAAAACACTATTTGACCAATATTTTTCATCATCATTTTGAAATAAATCGGATGCAATAATGCTTTTTAAAGTGTCGCATTGCGTTCGCAATTCGTTCGCAATGCATTCGCAATCCGATAGCATTAAGTAGCCACCTTCTTCATACAACATCTCAACCAGGCACCAGTATATCCCTACGCCTTCCATCCCATACTTGTACCGGAGACGTGTGATTTTTAGATCATTCCGTGCATTACAATCGTGGGAGAAATAGAAGGTGTCTTTCACTATCAGCTCCCTTTAATCCTCCTGGGTTGATTATAGTATGGGCTCTTGCACTTCGGACATATCCTGATGTCCTGCAATGCCAGCCTGGGCAACCACTTATGCCCACACCTACAACAAGTCATCTCATATACCTTAACTACCTTTATCCCCATTGCACAACCAAGTATAACCTCATAAGTAACCTATGTCAAGCTCTGTTAACATTCTTCTGATGCCATCCTCTACTACTTAGTGTCTTTGGCGCCCGATACCCTCCTAACGGGATTACAATTCCCTGGCACCAGACCTGAGCACATAAGGGAATATCCCGTTCATTGCGTTCGAGACCATGAAGATCCTCAAGAGTGTAATACTGGCCACATCCTTGACATCTATACATATCAATTCCTTGTGCTGAACTCGATTTCCACTCTAGCCGCAACCCATAGAACCTTTTTGCATCCCTGTGCCAACCCGTAGGGGCAGGGTTCTGCATGCGACCTGCCGCAATCCATCTGACATACCGCTAGACCTGCTGCGCCCATCTCTGCCCATTTGCGGATCAACTCTTCTTTGTTGAGCTGCATGATTGATTCCTCCAATGGACTGTTATCTATTATCATCACACCTCCTCTATCACCATCTCAGTGCGGGGGTTCGATGGGTCAATTTGTACTGGTGGAAGCACGAAGTCCCCTGTGAAATGCTTGTCGCTATCTGAGGCGATTATCCCTGCCCCTGGCTCCACTCGCTTAGGCAAACCGGCCTTGTCATATACCGTGCGCTCCGGTTGCAAGGCGTCAATCATGGCCTTTGCAGCGGAGACAAGATTGAGTCTATCTGGCAGGCTCTTGCGGTTTGCTGCATAGAATGTGATTATTACACCGTAACTTTCAAATGGGCGGAACCCCCTTGGTTTCTGGCTCTTGGCAGACAGTGCCGTAGCGTATCGTAGCTCTCCTGTCTGCTTGAAGTGGCAACGCCAGCCCTGCCCCAGGGTCTTGTTGGGGAGGAGATCCCTCGATGGGAAGGGGAGTATTAACTTCAGTGATCTCGGTTTACTCATCATGTTCTCCCGTCAAGATTAGGTAGGTGTCCCGTGTCAAAAAAGAGAGGCTTATTCCTCCTCCAACCTACTGAGTAGTTGTCTCCACTCACCTACAGGGATAACCACTGCATACAAGCCACCGCATAGCTGGTGTTTGTGGTATGTCTTATCTAGATAATCAATCATCTTCTTGGCCCCTGCCCTGGCAAGTACACCTTCCCAATTCCGCAGAGCGTTCCTCTCGCATATCCCCTCAATCTCTTCGTCAGTTAGCTCCCAAGGATGGCTCATGCTTCACGCTCCTTTAATAGTTTCCCCGCCGGCTCTGGTATATCCTGACGCATATCTTTGGCCGCTTGTACCCACAACTCCGCCGCCTCCTCCAACATCCTGTTGGCCTCTCCTATAGTCTCCCCCTCAGTGATGCATCCAGGGAACTCCAGAACCATAGCAGTGTATCCGCTCGATTCCTCGTCATAGATAAATACTCTGAGATACGGCTTGTCTAAAATCATGCTTAATACTCCAATCTCTTGAACTCAATCACCCACACGAAGGGGTTCGCCTCCCATCCATAGCCCTTCTTGGCGTAGATGGAGTCCCAGAGTAGGTGGAGACCTTTTATATAATTCCTCTTATCTTCGGGCACATTACAGCCCCTAAATTCCGTATGCTTATCTGACAATCTACGCATACCATCTTTACATTGCCACCAAAACATCACGCCTTCTGCTTTCGCCTCTTCTTGGCTGATCTCCTGCACCCTCTCGACTCTGATACTTAGGATCTCCATCGTGATCCGTGAAGCCCATCTGGGCATGAATCTTGAGGCTCGCCATGGGTTACCACATGTATCATGGTCAGTCGCTCGATAGTAAATAACAGGCCCAGTGTGCCCATAAACATCGTCACCATTACATTCATCTATCGCCCAAGTCTCCTTCACCCATAGCCTATCTCCAGGCTTGCCATAGGGACATTTGTAAGTCGGTGGTGTGAATATACC
>JAXHVC010000049.1:0-23680 GCA_034189315.1 Chloroflexota bacterium
TACCGTCATTCTCCTACCCATTCTCAATCCCTCTGTCCCAATCTGATCTTCTTGCATTAGACACCTTCTATATGATTCTACTTCATCTCCTAGGTGTCCAACTTAATTGTAGACCAAAGGATAAGTTCATTATCTTGCCCTATTTCAGCAACGCTTGTTAAATGTAATCGATCTAGTAGAACAGCCCGTCTCTGACCAAAGATGATTTCAATATCATCCTAAGCACAGCTTAACTTGGCTATCTTTTAACTTACTTAACATTACATTAATTATATATTGTATAATATGGAATCGATTTTCTATGGCTTGCTCGCCTGTGATCACTCGTTAATAGAACTTCACAATTATCGTAACAAGGTAGAGGGGCTATAGAAAGACTGTACAAAGGATGTCTCTGGCACTTGTCATCATGTAAACTTAGCACGATAAGAGAGCTTCCTTCAGATCAAATCAAATAATTCTATGGCAAACAGGAGGTTGATTAATGGTCGAGACAAACACATTGATCGGTGCACACCTGAATGACTCTGGATGTTTTTTTCGCGTCTGGGCTCCCCATGCAAGTCATCTCAAGGTGCTAATTCAAGAAGGTGCCTACTGGGACAATGATGCAACCACTCGAACATTCTACTTAGATCGTTCGGAAGATGGCTATTGGAGTGGAACCTTACCAGATGTTCAGGAAGGAAGCCTCTACCGCTATGAAATCACAACCAACGGAAATACACATCAACGTCTCGATCCTGCTGCCCGTAATGTATTGCATTCAGGCCTACTAAGGAATAATCCCTTAAGCAGTGATAATGCATCCATAGTCGTATCAGACGAACACTTTAGTTGGTCACCATATACTACGCCGCGCTTTCACAACTTTATTATCTATCAGCTTCACGTAGGCTCTTTCGCAGGTCGAAATGATGGATTCGACAGAGAAATTGCAACGTTTTCCGACATAGAAACTAAGCTTGAGTATATACGTAGCTTAGGTTTTGATGCTATTGAGCTTCTTCCGATTCAAGAATTCGCAATGGATCGATCTTGGGGATACAATCCTGCATCCTTTTTTGCTCCAGAATCGGCGTATGGCTCTCCATCTGATCTTAAACGACTAGTAGATGAAGCTCATCGACAAGGCCTCGCAATGATATTCGACGTCGTTTATAATCACGCCGGACCCGGTGATAATGTTCTATGGCAATACGATGGATACTCCCACGACGGAGGCATATACTTCGAAGATGGGCAGATGACAAACTGGGGAAGAGGCCCCGCCTGGCATAAAAGAGAGGTCCAGGACTTCTTCCTGGAGAACGCTAGGATGTACTTCAATGATTATAACGCGGACGGATTGCGCTTCGACGTCACAACCCAGATCAATGGTGATTATCTTAAAGAGGTCTTGTGGCAGCTGCATCGCGATTACCCTGATAAATATATGATTGCCGAGCACCTACCAGCCCACCCTTGGATCACTACAGTCGGGAACTTCGACGCCACCTGGCTTGCACAGTCACATCACGAGGTACAACGTGCACTCAATGGAGAAAATCCAGTTGATAAAATCAAAGGGATACTCGGCTGGGATGGCTTCAACCATCCCTGGAACTTAGTAAAGTACACGATGGGTTCCCACGACGATATTGGCGATCATGATAATGGTAATGCAGAAAATGGATTGATAAGCTGGGACAGTCGTCATCGTTATTTCGTCGACCAGTTCGGTGGTCGTGAGGACTGGTACGCTCGAGCGAAGTGCCGTTTAGCCTGGGCGCTAAATATAACGATGCCAGGAACACCAATGATGTTCATGGGGTCGGAATGCCACATGGCCTCCCCATTCGTATCATGGGGTTACTGGCACGATGGTATAGATGAAAACGGACACCATCGTTTCAACTGGGACGCTACTGGAGATCATATTGGTGAAGAAATGCGCAGATTTGTCACAGTAGCCAATGGTGTACGCTGGGAGAATCCAGCACTTCGTAGCGATAGCCTGATAATCACTCATGAAGATAGACATAATAGGATTCTTGGTTTCAAGCGCTGGAGTGATAACAATGTGATACTTACTGTAATCAACATGGGGGATACGGACTTCGAAAATTACAGTTATGGTTTATCTACCGATAGCCAATACGGCCAATGGATCCAAGTGCTGTGCACACAGGACGCAGCATTTGGTGGCTGGGATGGTGCTGGAAATGCCTACTACGAACCATGGACCCAAGCAGATGGCAGAATTTACATAAATATCCCCAAGTGGAGCGCTATCGTTTTTCGATTAGAGCAATAGCATCCATATGTGCTCCTAATAGGCCGCTTCATCAAGCTGGCGTACACTTGTCCGCCAGCTTTCATTTTCGTTGTTTAGCAACTCTGTGGTAATGGATGACGACTGTATATACTTGAACTAGAACTACGGACCGAAACCTCCCCTCGAACGTATATTACAAACAATAAACCATCCGTTAGCACTTCATAGCACGAGATAAAATCCAACCATGATGATTCGATCTACTACCTACACTATTAGAAGAGAGGGGGAGCCTCGCCTAGTACCACATCGACTGTATTCTTGTCACCATCACGATAGTATTCGATCTTCAATCGATCGCCAATATCATGCGATTGTACAACCAGGCGCATTTCATCAGCTGTCTTCACCTCCTGCCTATCGATGGCTGTAACGACATCTCCTGCTCTCAAACCAGCATCAATTGCAGGACTATCTGCAATCACTTCGACAATAAGTACGCCTCTATCTTCTGAGAGGGTATATAGGTATTTAATGCTCTCTGTCACTGTGAGCATCTTCACTCCAAGCCAGGGACGTTTTATTTGCTTTTCCTCTATGAGGTCACTAATCACAGGTACCACTGCATTGGTGCTTATCGCGAAACCGATATTCTCTGCACCTGTAGCAATGGCCGTATTAATCCCCACCACCTGCCCCGACATGTTCACCAACGGACCACCGCTATTACCTGGATTTATAGCAGCATCAGTTTGAATCAGATCATATAGAACCTGGCCTTCACGCACCTCTATTGAACGTCCTAGGTTGCTTACAACACCCACGGTCCATGTGGGCCCTCCATATAAAGCCAAGGCATTTCCCACTGCAACTACGGGATCAAGTGCATCAAGCTGTCCCAGCGAATCATCTAGGAAATGCAGATAGGGGAAATCGTTACCTTCTATTTGTATTACCGCTAGATCTGTTTGTGGATCCGAGGCGACTTCAAGTCCATCAAATGTTCTCCCATCACTAAGAGTGACCGTGATCGTCTCCGCGCCTTCAATTACATGATTGTTAGTTACTATGTATCCATCAGAAGATACAATCACTCCTGTTCCAGCACCCGTTTGTGGGATTGCACGATAAAACATTCCATAGGTTACCTTCTCTGTGACCACAGAAACCACCGCCGGAGCTACTGTCTCTATGAGCTCATCATTATCAAGTCTATTGCCAATTGCCACATCTACGTGAATTGGAAATTCATCAGCACTTGCAGGTTGAATTGCTGATGGTGATTCGTTGTTGTTTGAATTGGGTTTAGGTTCCGACACATAGTCTTCGTCAGTATCATCTGTATCCCCATTATCACCATTATCAGAAGTACCTCCATCTGTAATGTTATCGTCATCTACAAAAGGAAGGCTATCTTTGTCAAGTGACAGAATCCCTAAACTTGACATCAATCCCACTATGCCAATCAAAAGGACTATCACTAGAGCGAATTTTAACTTACCCATGAATAGTATCCTCCTTTACCTATAACAACTATCACTCCCTGCTTTTCCCACAAGTCTTTTAATTACATCCTGCTATCGGAAAAAGGAAACCATTCTCACCAACCATCTCCCCTTCCGACAGATGGCTATATAATAACCTCACATAACGCTCTACGCCGCTTATGATAGCTATTATGGTGGCAGCATATTGGCCGTGTTTTCATATAATATCGATAGCAACTATAATTTATTAAAGAATATTACCAGGCATATAGAGGATTCTCAACAATCCTCCGTCATTTCATACCTATTTATACTATGTAAACAGTATAAATGCAGTTCACCATCAGTCATGACTACAAGCGCGTTTATGGTACTTATTTCAGCGTTTATAATCTAAATGATCTAAACCGACCAAGATTATTAGGATCCACATTCAGTGTCCCAAAGAATAAAGAAATGGCTCCCAAACAGTGATAATTCAATTATATGATCGTTCACTCACTATTTACCTTGGGTAGATGCGATCATGGAGGGGTAACCATTCACCCACTTTCTGTCACTAATAACCTGTGTTCCTCACGGGTCCTGTGCCCGCAATGACGCACAGGGTGAACGGTTACACGTAGGGAATGTACTACAAATGAAGTAAAAGAGATGAAGCAAGGGTCGATAACCCTCATCAGACTCCAGAATAAGTTCGCTACAGAAGAGACTCTTTCGGAGCTAAGGGGCCAATCGTATAATCATATTCTTCTATTGTATGATAAAGTATATAAAATAGAGAATCGTGAATCTATTCCTAGCTCATATATGTAAAGAATGGTCACCATAAACCACATTGGAGGATTGCGCGTTTGAAGAAGACATTCGTTGTTATAAGCATAGTTGCGCTCATTATAGTAGGAGCGGTCAGCACTTTTCTGATCCTAGGAACCACTCATACTCCTAGCAGTAGCAATTCAAATAATAACGAGGACTCCAACAGCAATGAGAACGATATACCCGTCGCTTGGATTCAGGTACCTCTATGTACAGCCGAGCAGGAAACTGCAGATCTCCATGGTGGTGAGGGCATGCAAATGATATGGGGAATATGCTATGCAGATTCCAATCTCGATATTGTGTATCTGATATCAGACACCTCTCAAGTGTGGAAAAGCGAAGATGGCGGCAGCTCTTGGGAAATGAAACATAAGGGATTTCTATCAAATGGTGGAGTATCCATGGCTGTTCATCCAAGTAATGAGGATATTGTCTTCGTTGCAGGTTCGCAGCATGATTTTGATATCCCACCAGATGATATTGCCGATGGCATATATAGAACCATGGATGGCGGAGACAGCTGGGGTCTGGTAAAACAGACAGGCTTCAGAAGACTGGGGAACACTAGGGGTGGTACCAATTTCGCCTTTGTAGGACAGGATACAGTCTACGCCGGCACACACGAAGATGGATTGCTCAAGTCCATGGACGGTGGAGACAGTTGGACTTCCTTGAATGTGTTCTCCAACGAAATGATCCTAGATCTCCATAGCCATCCCCAGGATCCCTCCATTATCTTTGTTGCCACTGAGAACGGACTTTACAGATATACCGATAGTGGACTCCCAACACTGGAGAACATAGGATTAGGTCTGACAGATACTCCCAGAGCAGTTGTGATCAATCCCAATGATCCAAGCTTGATGTATGCCTCCGTGGGAAAAGCCGGTGTTTTCAAATCAACCGATGGTGGGCTAACTTTTAATACCTCCAATAACGGATTGGAGGACGTATTAGATTGGAGTGAAGATGGGCATGAGGCAGCCTACTTGGCAATGAGCTCAGTTGATCCCAACTATATGTATGTCAGTTTCTACTTGTTAGGAGGAAATCAGCCTTACTATACGCATAATGGAGGTAATTCTTGGCACCAGCCAACTATCATGGATCAGGGCAACCTAATATATGGTGTGAACTATGAGACTGGAGGGGAATTCTGGAGTAGTCCCATCGCACCAAGTCCTATTGATAAGAACATAGCAATCACTTCGGGAAATGCCAACCATCCAGAGATTACTACGGATGGAGGAGATACATGGACCTATTCGGGAAATGGATATACGGGAGGTCGAGTTAATGCTTTCGGTTGGGATCCGAATGATCCTGACAGATTTATATTCTTTCTAACTGACTTCGGCCCCGTTTTCACTAATGACGGAGGATCAACCTTTAGCAATCTACAAGTGGAGAATCCATACAATCACAGCAAGACAACACTAGCAGGAGCCCTGGATCCCACACCTGGTTCGAAGGTTATTGTAACCGCGGTTGGCAACTGGCAAGATCAGGTTATCGCTGTGAGCGAAGATGAGGGGCAAACATGGGACTTTAAAGCGGGTACCAATGACTTCTACGAGTACATTACTTTTCACCCACAGAATGCGGATATCATCTATGCAGGGAAATACAAAAGCACGAATAAAGGGGACTTGTGGAACGAAATTTCCAAAAAAGTGGTAGCGATGTTCCAGGATGATGGTGATATTGTCTACTCATTTGAAGAGCAAGGAGATGGTACTACCATCCTAAAATCCATCGATGGTGGAACCACATGGACTCAGCCATATGGCACCCTGAATGTCAATAGCGATAGCATCATGCAGGTGCTTATAGATCCTGCGGATGAAAACAGGGTGTACGTGGCAACACTATGGCAAGGTATCTACATATGGGAAGTTGACCATTGGGAGCAGAAGACAGACGCGAACGGTTTGGAAAAGGATCGATTCGGAGGGCTCTGTGTGGGATCTCTAGCAATAGATCCCAACCAATCAAACATCGTGTATGCGGGAAGATGGATATCCTTCCGGGGACACGCTAATGGCGTGTTCCAATCAACCGATTACGGAGAAACCTGGAATAACACCTCCCTCAATCTGGGGCCAGAATTCACTGCCTGGTCCCTATCTGTAAATCCTCATGATAGCTATATCTATGTGGGATCATCGCATGGTACATGGAAGTTGTCACCAGAGTAGCCAGGAGATCGACGGCTTATGGGTCGTGTCGAGTATAAAGAACAAGATATATTCAATATTTGACATAATGCTATCACATGCGACAATATAAGGTATACCCACGTAATATAGCGTGTATCAGATAACATTATTTGGGTGATATATTGGCTACATTACTATAACCGTGTAGAATTTCACCTGTCACCAAGATGTAATAGACAAGAGCAAAGCCAACGTTTAACTTGCATTCAATCACCAATAGCGATTAACCTACAAGGTAGATGTTATCATGATCGATAGATATTCAAGACAAATCCCCCTTCCTGGAATAGGTACCGAGGGACAGAGGAAACTGGATGGCTCCTATGTAGTAGTCGTAGGCTGCGGAGCCTTAGGTACGGCAATCTCAAACTCTCTCGCGCGTGCTGGTGTTGGAAAGCTCAGGGTTATTGATAGGGATTTTATTGAATACCATAACCTACAAAGGCAAGTCCTCTTCGATGAAGAGGATATTGAAAACCAGCTTCCAAAGGCTGTAGCAGCCGAGCGCCATCTGAAGAAGATAAACTCATCGATACATGTCGAAGGTATAGTCTCCGATATCAATCCCACAACAATCGAAAGGTTAGTCCAGGGTTCCGATTTGATTCTGGACGGTTTGGACAACCTCGAAACCCGATATCTCCTCAATGATGTTGCTCTGAAACACAAAATCCCATGGATCTACGGAGCAGCAATCGCAACTTCCGGAATGATCATGACCCTAATACCAGGCAGAACACCCTGCTTCCGCTGTATTTTCCCAGAGATGCCCGATCCAGATATGATTCTCACATGTGATACAGGCGGAATATTGAATACCGTGCCACTGATTGTTGGCTCCCTTCAAGCAACTCAGGCTATTAAGCTCCTCGTGGGAGATCCCGATATAAGTGAAGACCTCACATTTATAGATGTATGGCAAGGACTATTCCGCCAATTGAAGACAGTCAAAGGGCCAGAGGGAAGTTGCCCAAGCTGTCGAGGGGATTATGAATTCCTGGACCGGAGGCTAGGAACCAGAACCAACCTGCTATGTGGCCAGAACGCCGTGCAGATTATCAACCCTGAAGTCAATCATGTGTCTCTTAGCAACCTCGCATCAAGGCTTGAACCACTCGGTAAGGTTACCCTGAACGAATTCATGCTGCGTTTCATTGTCGATGAGTTTGAGTTGTTCATCTTCCCCGATGGCCGAGCTATTGTGAAGAACACCAATGATGAGTCCCTGGCCCGGGGACTGTATGCAAAATACGTAGGATCTTGAGTAGTACAACTATGATCTATCTGGACAATGCTGCAACATCCTGGCCAAAACCAGAGAGCGTCTATGAAACCATGACAGGATTTCTCAGGGAAAAGGGGGGCAATCCCGGGCGGGGTGGACATAGTATGGCAACAGCTGCACAAAGTGCGGTTGATGAAGCCAGGCTACTCTTGGGACGTCTGATCGGCGCACCATCAACAGAAAATGTCATCTTCACTCTTAATTGTACCGATGCATTAAATCTTGGACTTAAAGGATTTCTCAAAGCTGGTGATCACGTGATCACCAGCTGTCTAGGGCACAACTCCCTAGTTCGCCCCCTCAGGAAATTGGAGAGACAAGGAGTCAATGTTACTCGGTTGCTGCCCAGCTCTGATGAGGGGTTTGTGCTCCCTGAGGATATCGAATCAGCTATCAACAAGACCACTAGACTAATCGCAATGACCCATGCCTCCAATGTTACTGGATTGATACAACCCGTGGAAGATTATGGGGCAATCGCAAAGGATCGTGGTCTCCTACTACTAGTAGATGCTGCTCAAACCGCGGGGGCACATACAATCAACATGCAGCAGGCGAACATTGGGCTGCTAGCATTTTCAGGACATAAAGGACTATTAGGGCCTCCAGGTACCGGAGCCCTTTGCATTGGCGAAACGGTTGAACTCTGTACTATAAGAGAAGGTGGCACAGGAGTTCATTCGGAGGACGAAGAACAGCCAAGTCTTCTGCCTAATCGCTACGAAAGCGGTACTTTAAATACTGTCGGCATCGCTGGGCTTACAGCAGGGCTGAAGTACATCTCACAAGAAGGAATGGACCAGATTGAATCCCACGAAAGGGGATTGCTGCATCGCTTAATAGATGGACTGTCTCATATTCCAAAGGTGTCCATGTATAATCCAGCGGACTTATCCAGGCAGGCTCCGATTGTATCCTTCACCATCGAAGGTTGGGATCCAGGAGATGTGGGAACAGTATTAGATCAATCTTTCGATATCAAAGTCCGCTCCGGACTACATTGTGCCCCACTCGCACATAAAACCATAGGGACATATCCCAAAGGTACGATACGTTTGAGCCCTGGGTACTTCAACACCGTAGAAGAGATTGATTTCGCTATAGATTCTATCAAACGTATTGCACGGACCAAGCCATTGACTGGATGAAGAAAATAGATTCTATCCATATCTAGCTCACCAAGCACCACCTACAAGCCAAGTACCCCCCCTCACATTAGTATCTCAATCACATTACATGACATTTTAACCTTGACTAATCCAACCATGTCCGTTGGATTATCGTCTCCATAACAATGGGTCAGTTTCTATCAAGGTCCCTAACAATCATCTTCAGGAATGTTCCCATTATGCCCTCATAATAAGTCGCCCAACCATCGACTGGCGAGTTCTTCAGTCCAAAGCTCAATAAGTCGTTGCTCGTCAATATCCTCAGTCTTTACGAAAAGGTCGGCGGCAAGCGCCCCCGAACGCATTTTCTCAAGCAGCTCAGAATTTCGGCACGTCGCAGGCTCTGTACATTGGCTACAATCATGTATCCCCTTCTTCGAGACACAATGCTTGATCTCACAATCTTCCCTACCACCATTCTTTAAACACCCTGAACAAAGAGGCATGCTTTGTATCGAAGCCAATCCTCGGGCAAACTCGACATAATCGAACTGCTTTGGCACCCATCCTTCAAAACCATAGGCCACAAGGATGTCATCATACCGGCGAGTAAGCTCCCTCAAAGTTCCATTGGCTACAACACAGCTACCGCACCAAATTCCACAACAACCAATTTGATGTTTCACATTATCGAAAGCTTCCATTCATCTTCTCCTTTTGAACATCACTAGGCACACCACATCTTTTCAGGTCCAGTTTTCTATTTCACCACAAGAAATACAAGTGTTCCTTCCAACTATCCCCCCCTCTTTCCATGCACATAGAATGATGATTGTCTCCTAGATAGTATCAAGAAACATTATTTCACACTATTAGCTATATTTACCTAAAGGCGGGAGGATAGAAGCAGCCTATAAAGCAATGAGAGCCATATTCCTCCCAAAATCTCTAGCGTCTTATGGAGGGAAATAGCAATCTACGCAAGTAACATTACATGTTGACATTCGGCCTTCTGCGATTGTATAATTAATTCACTGAGCGATGTTCAGTCAGTTAAATAGGGAATGTGCAAGAAACAGTAATATAGTTATATCAAACCTAATCTACAGCAAACCCTCCATGAAAGATCAAGAATCGGACCAAAGGAGGCGATGATGACCGAATCCTTATCTCGACTCAGAGAGGACATCCTCAAAGGATATGACGATAGAACCCTAGAGGACCTCTATGAGGCTATCAAAGATGGACTACAGCCTCTGGAGATTGTAAACAGCTGCCTTGTACCAGCAATTCTAGAGGTAGGCATTCTATGGAACGAAGGCAAACTCTATCTACCAGACGTAATTCTAAGTGTTGAATCCTTTAAAATCGCTAGCACCCCCATGCAAGAATCGCTGCGCAGTCACAAGAACCGGACCATAGGGCGCATAGTACTAGGTACGGTATATGGAGATGCCCATGATTTAGGCAAAGACATTGTTGCTGCCCTTCTAGCAGCTGTTGGCTTCGATGTAACAGACCTAGGAATCAATGTTCCCACAGAGACATTCATCTCAGCAATACACGAGAATCGACCGGACATCTTGGCCTTAGGAGCCTATATGAGTACCACGGTACCAACCATGAGGGAGGTGATTGATTCAGTTAGGGGGACAGAGATATCCCATAATATGAAAGTCTTGGTGGGCGGGAGAGCACTATCCGACCTAGATGCACAGAAAATGGGAGCAGATGGTTATGGAAAAGATGCTATAGAAGCTGTTGACTGTGCTAAGAGGCTGGTGGGATTTGAGGAACAGACCACGGATTTGATCTCTGGGCTATCACAAAATCACACATGAGACGTATTGAGTAAGCACACCTCAACGTGATGTATATATAACAGAGCAAAGCATTATGGAAAAGAAGAAGATGAACAAACGTCAACAGAGCAAACAAGCTACTCGTGAACGGATCATCAAAGCAGCCATCGATGTTTTTTGCGATAAGGGCTACGTATCAGCAAGTGTTGCTGAAATTGCACGGCGAGCGGGGATCAGTGTTGGAGCCATCTTCTTTCACTTTACAGACAAGAGAACCCTCTATATCAGCACCATAGAAGAATCCAACCTTAGGTATGCAGCCCGACTCGAGGGAGCGGTAGATCGAATTACAGAATCTCGCAGAACTACAATCGAGAAGATTGAAGCTATATCTGAAAGCCATCTCAGAATTGCCCTTGCCTATACCGAGTTCTACTCCAGCGCCATTCATGAACTCTTCCTCGTAGACATCGATTTTGAACTCATCCCCAAGCAGATGTGTCAGAGCATAATCGCAAAGATGGAAAAGATCGTGGAGAAAGGTATCGAAGAGAATGCCTTCCGTCAAGACACAGCAGTCACTTCGACAACCCACCTGATATTCTACATTCCCATCATAACGCTATCTCAAAGAGGGATTAGAGGTGGTGACCAAAATATTCTTCTTGAACGGTGCCAAGAAGCGATTCACAGCTTGATGGAGGGAATGATAGTACGTTAGGACTAGTCCCCCACAGGATTGTAAAGGAAGGAAGGAAACACAATAAAGCCCACCGTTTGTTGAATATCAGTTCGGACGATATGCAAGGTGATTCCCTTATAGAAGCCGGTTCTACTCTCGAATACTTCACATGTAAAACGGGGGAAGTGCTGGATTTCACGAGGCAGCCACTCAATGCCATAGGAATCCCTATAGCCACATGATAGGAGTAAAAGGCTATGTTGAACTTTAGAGCAGAACAACAGATATCTCGTATTTCAGGAATAGAGATTGGTGGCCAAATGGGAGAGCGCCCCCCTGTACTAATAGGAAGCATTTTCTATTCTGGTCATAAGATTGTTAAGGATCCTATGGCCGGAATTTTCGATAATGCTGAAGCTATGCAACTCCTCCAAGTAGCTTCTGAGCTGTCTGAGAAATACAGCATCCCCCACATCATCGATGTAATCGCCGAAACCGAAGCGGCCATGATTAACTATGTAGACTTCGTAGCCAAACATAGCAACGAACCATTTCTTGTCGATGCAACTAATCCCAAAGTGTGTCTAGCGGGAATGAAACGTGCTGCTGAACAAGGGGCTTTGGAAAGAGCCATCTATAACTCTATCGATCCTCACAGCACGGAGAAGCACATGGACGAGCTGGCCAAACTAGGAGCAAAACATGCAGTTCTCCTCGCCTTCAGCCCAACTCAACTCTTTCCGAATGACCGGACATCGTTAATAACAAGCAAAGACGGAAAAACTGGTTTGCTCGATATGGCCAAGAGAGCAGGAATTGAAAATGTATTAGTCGATGTTGGCGTTTTGGATTTACCCAGCACGTCTTGGACCTCCAGAGCGATATTTGCAGTTAAGGATGAATTGGGTTTACCAGCAGGGTGTGCCCCATCAAATGCACTCTATACATGGAAGAAAAACCGGGCGATAAAATCGCCTGAGTTTGAATCATGCGGAGCTGCGGTTTTTGGACTGCCCTTCAGCCAGGGAGCAGATTTTATACTCTATGGCCCCATACGCAATGCACCATGGGTGTTCTCCAGCACGGCGATCACAGCTGCAATGATTGCCTATGGCGCAAGAATAGATAAGCGCAGGCCAATTAGCAAAGAACATCCGCTGTATAAGTTGTTTTGAAATGAACAATCTGGAAAAGAAAGTCCTTCAAGCCTTTCCATTAGCCAGAGGTGAGCTCTGGCTAAGTGGGGCAATCTTTAAGCAACTCGGGAGGAGTGATGATCCCCAATCCCATCTGGAGCTTTGCCAAGAGATGGGGATGACCCTGGTATCTCTACCCACAGGACCTCCCCCCTCTCTCACTCTTGATCACCGATACTTCTCACCAGAAGAGATCTCGACTGCAGCCAAAAGCAACCTTTTCGTCGTCATCACCGTTAGTGGGCCTTTCCAGCGACTTGTAGACAGAAGAGGATTGGCCATTGTCCTAGCAGAGGTGGGACGAGACTCAGAGGAACTTCGATCGGCTCTTTCCACTGAAGCTAAATGTTTATCTTCCCTGATCGAGGAAGCCCTCAAATGTGGTGCAGACGCCGTGGTTATAGCAGAGGATATAGCTTACGACAGCGCCACTTTCTTCAGTCCATCGACATTTCGTGACCTACTCCGCCCCCTCCACCAACAACTAGTAGAAGGAATTCATCAACTTAGCGGTCAGGCTTATTTTCACTCGGATGGAAACATCTCGCGCCTGCTAGACGATATCGTCTCTATCGGATTCGAAGGGCTTTCCTTGCAGGAGGAAGCCTTCGATTTGAAAGCGGTGAAGGAAAGGATTGGAGACTCTCTGATCCTGCTCGCAGGTTTGGATCGCGACATCATTAGTGCCAAGGTCCTTTCCGAAGAAAAGAAGGACCAGTATATACAGAAAATACGGTTCCTTGCTCAGGGAAAGGGGCTGGTCATTTGTTCTTCCTCTGGATTGTCCTCCGTACAAGAGGTCACCAGAGTCAGACAACTGTATGAGTTAGCAGAGGAAGCAGTCTTGCAAAGTAATGTTAGAGGACAAAGTTTCCATGCAAGGTCGAGAAAGGAGGCGAATCAAAGCCAATAAGCCTAGATTGTAAACAACCTATTCGATTGGAGGATGAAATGTCTGATGTACCAAAAGTGTTAGAAGAGATAAAACAGTGCATCATCGATGGTGATGACACAGGAGCCAAGGCAGCGACAGAAAAAGCCTTGGCAGAATCGTTAGCACCAGTGGATATCCTAAACGTTGGAATCATGCCAGGAATCGAAACCACTGGGAAGCTATGGACAGATGGACAGTACTTCATGCCCGATGTCATCCTCAGTGCCGAGGCCTTCAAGGCAGCAATGTCCGAGATAGAATCCCTTTTGAAAGAAGGTGATGCTCCCAAAGTAGGAAGGATTGCTCTAGGTGTGGTAGCTGGGGATATGCACGATCTTGGAATCGGCATCGTCGCGGCAATGCTTCGAGGGGCGGGCTTTGAGGTAATAGAACTAGGTATCGACGTTCCCACAGACACCTTCCTAGCACAAGCAAGAGAAGGAAATGTAGACATCATCGGCATGGGTGCCTACATGAGTACAACCATGCTGGAGATGAAAGAGGTAATCGAGAAACTTAAGGCAGACAATCTAAAAGACAAGGTCAAGGTGCTAGTAGGTGGAGTGCCATTGACCCAGGAGTATGCCGATGAGATCGGTGCAGATGCTTGGGGAAAAGACGCTGTTGATGCCGTCTTGAAGGCTAAGCAGCTAAGGGAGGTGAATTAGATGGGAACGATGCAATATGTTAAGTACATAACTAAAGGTATAGCTTACTCTACAGGACTATATAGGGGTGACCTCGATAAAGGATCGCGTCTAGTTTCTACGATGCTTGGTAAGCCAGACCGTCCCCCAGTTCTTGCGCAGATGCATGACCATGCGATGTATATGGCGGATGTACCTTCTAAGGAGTTCTATGGGAATGCACAAACCCACCTAAAGGCATTACGAGACGTAACGGCCTACTATAACCTAGATATCCCGGTGGTGATAGGCGATGTGTATAATATAGAAGTAGAAGCTTTGGGAGCCAAGATGATCTATGGCGAGAACTCCATGCCCACGGTAGATTTCACCCAGCCATTGATTAAAGAACCCAAGGATCTCTTGAAATTAAAGTCCCCCAATCCCTTAAGGGATGGGAGGATGCCCTATGCCCTGGAGTTAGCTAAGGAACAAGGAATAGGTCTAATCTGCGCCCCCTTCAGCCTTGCTGTGGCCATGCGCACCTATCCCCGGCTGATACGGGACATGAAACACGATCCTAAGTTCGTCGATGATTTATTCAATTTCATCATTAACGAGGTTCATATTCCCTACCTCAAGGCTATGAGGAAGGAATCAGGTGTTCGTGTGGCAGGAGGGCCGGATGCTTGGTCTGCCTTCCCGAATGTAACCCCAGAGATGGGGGAGCGATGGGTTCTTCCCTATTCTAAGAAGCTACACAGAGAGGCAATTCGTATTGGAATACACACAATGATATTAGCTTCTCTAGACTACTGTGAAGAACGCCCCGAGCATTTCGACAATGATATGATCAAGAAATGCCTTGATGTAGAGGCCAAGGCCGGAGGTTTTCCTTTAGCCATACTGCTCATGGGGAGATGGCAGGACATAGACCTACGCGTGGTAAGGGATTGGTCTGACCACAAGATGGGATTTCTGGGACCAGCCCCAATATCAGCCGCTGTGAACGCACGACTTCTTCACGATGGTCCAATTGATGAGATCGTGAACGTGGTAAAGCGCTATGTGGATGTTCTGGGTCGTAAAGGACGATTTATTGGATTCCTGGCCAACATCTCTGCAGATACGCCTCCAGAACATGTGCACGCTGCAGTGGCGGCTTTCCATCAGTATGGTAAGTATCCCATCGCAGACAACTTGGATACTGTACATTTCAAGATGCCACAGGTTGAGCCCTTCCGTAAATCTCAAAAACTGCGGGTATAAAATTGAGTGAAGGAGATGTTTATCAGTCAAGAGGCTCTTTGGGGTCAGGTCTTGATTCTTGCTTCTGTTGAAATACCTGGGTACTACTCTTTGACTTCTTGTTTATCTGTGAGTTAGCCACCTTATATAGATAGCCCGATCCTAAATGACATAATATACCTATTGCTAAAATACATCACACACACAGTGTTTATACTAACCCATACATGTGGCTTTCCATCAAACGAAATCCAGGAGCCATCAGCGGAAGCAAGAATCAAGACCTGACCCCTTTAATTGTAGTTGTAGTTGGAACTGTGAACCAGAATGTAGTGCCTCCGTCACCAGTCGATTCCAACCCTATCTCTCCATTATAACGTTCCACAATCTTCTTACATACAGAGAGCCCGATCCCAGTACCCTCATATTCGGATCTGGGATGGAGCCTTTTAAACATAGTGAACACCGAATCATGGTCCTTTTCATCAATGCCAATCCCATTATCGACAACCTCTACTCTAAACATACTATCATTTACTGGCTTGCCTATGATTTTAATAACAGGAGACTCACCAGTCCTATGATATTTTATGCCATTACCTATAAGATTCTGCAATAACCGATGCATTTGGGTATCATCTGCCCATACAGTGGGCAACTTCTCCGGTATGATAACAGTCGCATTGTTGTCTTTGATCATTGTCGCAAGTTCAAGATCTTCAAGATCTACAACAACCTCATTCAAGTCCACTTCTTTGTATGGAACCGCTTTGGTCGATATACGAGAGTACTCAAGCAAGGCTTCCACCATCTTTTCCATCCGATTGGCACCATCAATCATAAAACCCAAGTTCTCCGAATCGTCTTCATCCAACCTCCCCTCCAAAGATTCTGTCAAAATCTCTCCAAACGCAGATATCTTACGCAGCGGTTCCCTCAAATCATGAGAAGCAACATACACGAAATTCTCAAGCTCCTGATTCGATGAGGCCAGTTTCTGATTAGAAGCCTCAAGCTCATGCATCACCTCATTAAGCTGAGCTGTTCGTTCAACGACTCTACATTCTAAATCCTCGTTCAAAGCACGAATCTCTTCCTCGGCTTTCTTGCGCTCGGTAATATCCTCGATCACCGCCAATGTTGAATCCATACCATCTATAGTAAATGGGATCACGCTCATACTAGCAAAGAACAGAGAGCCATCTTTTCTTCTTAATTGCATCTCGAGGTCTCGAATTGAACCAGTCGAAATCAGCTTGTCCAGAATCAGATCAAAGTCCTTCGAGCTCTGTACTGCATCGAACACATTGGCTTCTCTTGCTTCTTCACTTTCATATCCGAGCATCTTACGCATTGCTTCGTTATACGCCAATACCTTGCCGTTGAGATCAGCTACACCAATACCAACGGGTGTATTATAGAATAGCGCGTGATAACGAAGCTCTGATTCCCTGAGTTCGGATTCCACCCTTTTCATATCATCTACTAGTATTGCGTTTTCTAGTGATATGGCCGCCTGAGAAGCAAGTAGTTTAAGAATCTCTATCCGATCCGGTGTAAAAGCACCTACCGCATTATTGTTTTCGAAATAGAGAATGCCAGTTAGCATTGATTGTCTGACTATTGGTATACATAACACTGATTTCAGATTACTCCGCAACACATACGGATCTGAACTAAGATTTGGTTCATTAGTTGCATCATCCAGAACAACATAATTCGTTGTTCTCCAGACATAGTTCACGACAGAGTGCAGCAAACAATCGCTCTCAAAAACAGCAGTGGATTTGAGCACACAACTCTCACCACTACCTATTGTCCTCTCGGCCTCAATCTGGAGACGATTCTCTTTAACCGATATGAAGAGACCTCTTGTTGCTCCTGCACTCTCCACAACAATCTTCATCAGTTTTTCCATGAGGCTTTCTAAGATAATCTCACTGGAGATCATCTGAAGCGTATTGACAACCGATCTATAATCGAGAACATCCGAAGTGGTCAATGAAGGATACTGCCCGATATGTGATACCTCTATTTCAACCGAGATCCCAGACAGGAGCTCGGGATATTTATCTTCCAGATGAGTCACTTTAGTCGTGGCACCCCACTCATCGTAGTTTTCATGAGCGCGTATCATATACTCCCGCGCCAAACTCTCATCACACTGCGTCAAATAGAACTTTGCAGCCAGTTCGCTAGCTAAAGCCTCATCATTGATATAACCATGTTGGTTGGCAATTCTGATGGCATCTGCATAAAGGCCCATCGCATCAATATCTGCTCCCTCAATTCGCGCCAGTTCAGCTGATAGTAGTAGATACTGGTGTCGAAAGTTTTCAGGACATATATCTGTCCATCGCCCAAAGCTCTTCACACCCTTTTTAAGAAGTTTTTTATACAACCTTTGATCCTTCTTAGCTGCACCATCATATGCAGCTGCAAGCAGAAGTGAGAAATGGTACTTGAATTCCACGCTGTGGATCAAACCAAATAGTATCTTATCTGCATCTTTATACATTTTAAAGGCATAATGTATCGCCATCATATATTCACCCAAGAGATAGAAAAGACGCATCTTGGTATAGTAATAGCAATACTGAGCAACCTTCTGCCCCTCCAACCCTTGCACAAACACCGATTCATCGAAAACATCGTCGTTGTAAGAACAGGGGTCTTGAGTTAATCCCCTCAATGCTAGAACCATTCGCTGGTCTGTCGTGACCAAATCAACCATTTCCTTGTATTTAGTCTTCCTTAAGAAACTGAAGTAGGTCTCGTGCCTATCAAGAATATAATTGAGATTCTCACCCCTACGTATTGCATGCTTGAACATAACATCCACCGTAAAGGTTGGGAAAAGCATATCCCCAGACTCAATCCCAGCAAGAAAAGCTTCTAATTCATAGGCTATTGATCTTTCGTTTTGATCCTTCCAATGACTCAAGGTTCCACCAAAACAATGGTAAACCTTGGCCTTCAGCTCAATGTTCTTATACTTCTCATAGAGGTCAATTCCAAACTTGCCAAACTCATAACCTGCTTCATAGTTGCCAAGCGAGGGACCAACAAGGGCACCATATATAATATATGCCAATGATGAGTACTTTGAGTTGCCATATCTAAGTGATATGTTAACCATCTTTAGTATTAGTATTGGAAGATAATACTGGTAATTGCCTTCCCTGTAGAAATAGCAGGCGACGATAAGCTTGTTTAAAATATCCATGGCTGCAAGTTGAACTGGATCCGTCAACTCAGGAAGATCCTTCAGGTCTTCGACCTTCTTACCAAACAGTCGGACCTTCGACTTGACCAGTTCCTGCATCACAATCAACATATTTGGCGAGGCAGGCAATCTAACGCCAAGCTGTTTAAGGGCAAGTCTTCCAACCGCTATTGCTTCCACGTATTTCGTTTGATTGGTATAAAGAACAATCCTTAACCCAAGGACCTCCGCCTTCTCAAGTCTTGTATGAGCTTTCTCCAGAATCTCATCGAATAGCACCTCCGCCCCATCAAAATCGCGTACCAGGTATTTACACTCGGCCATCTCCTTCATAACGGAGAATGTCCTCTCATATGCACTCTCCCAGGGATGTTTAGGAAGCAGCAACGCAGCACAATCCAAATACTTCATTGCCGAATCATAAGCGGTGGAGGCCTTTGCCTTTCGGCCAGCGAACAAGTTCAATTCTAAGATCTTCTCCCGTTCTTCACCTTCGCTAAGAAGATCTAGACAATGGTTGAAGTGATCAACAATGTCAAACGCGGTTTCAGAAGTCATATCCTGACCTGTTGTACGCATCAGGATACGGCCTATTTCTAGATGCAACCGTTTCCTTTCCACTTCGGAAACGAGGGTATATGCGGCCTCATGAATCCTATCATGCGCAAACATATAGCCCGATTCGGTCGCCAATATAAGGCCATCGTGTACCGACGCATGGAGATCAATATATGTTTGTTCAAACGAGCTAACATTAGCCTCCGCGAGAATCCCTAAGTCAAACCTATTACCAAAGATAGAAGCAATTCGTAATACTTTTTGAGAATGTTCCTCAAGCCTATTAATCCTTCTTACCATCAGATCGATCACATTATCAGTAAGATGCATCTGTGTTATCCTCTGCACATCCCACATCCACCCTGATGTGGTAGAGAAGATAACCATTCCCTCGTCATATATGTTTTGCAGGAACTGTTTTACAAAGAACGGATTGCCCCCTGTCTTCTGATAAACCAACTCAGACAGGTCTTGGGCATCAGTAGGATCGCACTTCAACGTCTTAGTAACAAGCTGGTTTGTATTACCAATATCAAGCTCTTGCAGATATATCTGATCATAGGCAATACCCGCTCTTCCAAGATCATCGATCCACCATGCCAATGTATTCGTACCAGCATCCTGCCCATCCCGAAACGCACAGATAATAAGTATGTACATCAAGGCTGGATCGGAAACCAGATTCTGAACCAGATTCAAACTAGAAGAGTCCGCCCATTGTATATCATCAAGGAAGACCACAAGTGGATGATCCTCTCGGGCAAGGGCACTGATGAAGTTCTGAAAAACAATGTTGAATCTGTTCTTGGATTCCTCGGCGCTAAGCTCAATAACCTCAGGTTGTTTGCCTATCAACAGTTCAATCTGCGGGATAATATCTGTGATCAAACCGCCGTTGGGCCCCAGAGCTTTTAGTATTTGATTTCTCCAATTATCGATGCGTTCTTCACTCTCCGAGAGTATCTGGCCCACTATTCCGGAAAAGGCCTGCATTATGGCACTGTATGGAATATCCTTCTGCAGTCTGTCGAACTTGCCAAAGGTAAAATATCCTCTGCGTTCAATGATTGGCTTATGAACCTCATTAACGAGAACGGTCTTTCCAATACCGGCCACTCCAGTTACAAGCATCAACCTGGACATACCATGGCTTACACTATCAAACGAAGAGATCAAAGATTCTATCTCACTTTCCCTCCCAAAGAGCTTCTGAGGAATGATGAACTTATCAGTTGCGTCATATCTTCCCAGTGCAAACGGTGTGATCCTACCAGATTCTTCCCACTGAACGCGGCATTCTACTATATCCGCTTTGAGCCCGTACTCACTCTGATATCTATCTTCGGAGTTCTTGGATAGCATCTTCATAACAATATCGGATATTGCAGTAGGGATACTTGAATCGATATTGGTAGGTGCATCAGGGATTTTGGCAATATGGCAATGAAACAACTCCAAAGGATCATCTGAGGTAAAGGGCACCCTTCCTGTCAGCAACTCATAAAGTATTACTCCCAACGAATAGAAATCGGCATGATAATCAACAGTACGATTCATTCGACCTGTCTGTTCAGGTGAGATATACGGTAGCACCTTATATAGAACTTCAGGATTGTAGATATCCTCGTTCTCTCCAGTGATGATAGACCAAAGTCCAAAACCAACAATCTTAACTTTGCCGCTAGCGGAATCTACCAAGACATCCCTCGGACTCATCTCTCTGAGAACTATACCTGCCTTATGAATTTCACCTAGAGCATCTGTGAGCTGGATAGCAATATCAAGAAATTCCTCCATGGTCCAGTTCTTTTCATCGAAATACTCGTTGAGAGGCATTCCTAAGAAATCCTCAAGGATGATGGTCAATCCCTCGGAACGGTAATCTACTCCATAAATGGATATAAATCTTTCGGAATCGAGGCTTTGTACCTTAGATAATCCCTGCTTGAATCGGGCAATCTGAGCAGGAGCCACTCCATTTGTTCTGTATGTGTTAATCAACACTGGTTGCTTATCAATATCCCTTATTCCTTTATAAGAAACAATGTTCCGCCCATGATAGACTTCCTCTTTGGGAGTGTATTCCCTAATTCTGACCATATTGACCTCCCAATGCCTCACAACTGAGTTTTGGTCATTGCAGGAATTCGACTAGTACAAGCACAAATCTCACCTTGTCCCGATGCTATCTATATGATTTTCTATCAAACACCACACAGTAACCACGGCAAATCAACCAGGACCACACCAGTTTTGGACTAGGCCCACTACGCATATCATGCACAAGCACAGTCTGTTCCTGACAAGTAGGGAGGAGACTCGCTATTCCAAGTTGATCTAGCCACACCATGTAATATTGAGAAGTCTACCCAACTACCAGTTGGACGATAAGTAAATTTAAAGTATTTACAAATAACTCAATTAACTCTATATGTCAAGTCCGACTACTACCACCATAACAACACCCATAAATACAGCATATATACCACTACTGCTCAACTTTTTTACTAAGTCTTAACCTCTTCATTTGTTTTATCGACATAAATATTAACCTTCCTGTGCTATTAATGTAACAAGATATTATAGCTCCATAAATTAAATGGCATTATTGTTAATTTGCCAGGGATCGGAGGACAAAGGTGCTAGAAGTCCTAAAAGCTACATGGATTATGATTAAAGTCAGCTTGATGGTCATAGGGGCTATGACAGTTTTGTGTGTAGCCCTATTGTTGGTGGGATTCTATATGCTTACTAGACCATCTGGAATGATGGCTGAGATGGAACACGTGGAAGTGAGCCAAGAAGCTGCCGAGAGTTTTGATCAAAAGTTTGAGGAACTGGAGGTCGAACTAGATGAAGCAGAGCCAGGCGAGGAAGTGTCTATCGCCCTCACACAGGAAGAAGTCACCTCCAAAATGGATGAGATGATAGATGAGGCAGGTTTACCAATGGATATAGATAATCTCGTGGTCAACTTCAAAGACGATGAGATCTGGGTTGTCGGCCAAGTGGATACCGGTCTCACTGATGTAAGCACCGGAATGAAGGTAGATGTTGTAGTAAATGACCAAGGCGAACCAGTTTTTCAGGTTGGAGAGGTAGATATCGGTGGTGGGGTTCCCGTGCCTAGTCAGGTAGAAGAGCAAATAATGCAGCTTGTCCCCACCGATGATGTCCTAACCGAAGGAATGGACGATCTTCCTATAGAGGTAGAATCTATTACGATGGAAAATGGAGAGATTGTTTTCAGTGGAGTGAAGGAATAAGCAACGAATCAATCCCTGATTGTTATTAATGGCGGCCACCTGGTCGCCATTTTTCATATCGAGTCATCCACCACATATTCCCACTACCATTTCAATGCAGTAATCTTCGCTTCACCTAACTACGTTTTCGTAGATTTACCATGTTACTAAGATAATATTAACCAAGAATACCACCCTACCACATGTTGACATATGAGATAAACAGCTTGCAGATATCAAATAGAAACCCATGGCGGATCCATTGCGGAAGATATGCGCACAATAAAGCCCGTAAAACGCAGTGAATAGAGCAGGGGATTCGTCCCATTTTCTGTAGGGAAAATGAAGTCCACAGTCTTGACGCGACTGATGGTGAAGGACATAATTCCTTCCATAACCTACATATCCTGGCTAATCCAGAAGGAGGGAGTTGACCAGGTTTTCCCCTCTTGAAAACTGCGAGTGGGTTACACCTCAAAACATTTCAGCTACAAACGATATCCCAGGGCATCGAATTGAATCACAAGCAGTGTCACCGGTTGTGTTGCGCGGCGGTGAAGGAAAGGGGGAGGCAGGCAATTGTCTCCTCGCTCCATCGATGATTACATAGATAAGCTCAGGGTGGTGTGGGGGATGGAGTTAAGGGAAATCTCAGTACAGCTTTGAGTTTTGGGTTGTAAGATGAGGGCAAGGGTATTTCTGATTGCGTATAAGGGCCGGTGCTGCATAAGCGGTGCTGGCCTTGCTTTCTACTGGGCGCAAAGGAGGGAAGGGGGCCTCTCCTTTACAGCACATTGGCGCCAGCTTAATGTCGTATGTCATGCCCTCGAACAGACTGCATCACAATGGCCTTGCGAGCACAGGCCCCGTGGGGGACACGGGTTATTAGACAAAGAAACCTCCAGTTTCTTAGGAGGAGCGGCATCGAGGTGGCAATCTCTTTTAACGATTAGGTTCTTAGCTCCGAGACACATAAGGTAGGGG
>JAXHVC010000005.1:0-3478 GCA_034189315.1 Chloroflexota bacterium
CGTAGCAAACTTATTCTGAAACTCGATGAGATTTATCGATTCCTGCTTCATCCCCTTCACTCCCTTTGTAGTGCATTCCCTACATTCTATTGTTTCTCGGAGCTAAGGGCCTAATCGTTTTTTATGATTATCCCACACACTCTTGTCCTATATACAATGTGATGTGACTATCATTTACTCCCTACCAGCCAGCAAAACAACAACTACATGGGACCAATTGCTTACAATATGAATAACTAGTCTCTAACCTCTTCTATGCCATGAATAGCAACAACACAGCCAGATAATCCCCGCTAATCCAATTGACAACGATGCCCACTCGCGCATAAAATGAAATTCATGAAGCAAGGGACCGAAGATATCAGTTTAGGTGAAGCAGCCTCACTTTACTTGACCGGACTACCGGACCAAGAAAGAAGAGGGATGCAACAGGAGATAAATCGTTTTGTAGTATGGTATGGAAAGGATAGACCCATCAGCAAGGTAGCCCCACCAGAGGTAGCTGGCTATGCTGAGGCGTTAGGTAGCTCTGTTTGCGATGCCCCACGAAGGTTGGCACCCCTTAAGTCCTTCCTAAATTACGCCAAGAAGGAAGGAATGGTTAAAGCCAGCCTAGCGTCGCACCTCGGCACGCGCAAAGGGACACGGAAGGTATCCTTCAACCCCACCCCACCAAGGGAAGAAGTGATGCTCACACGAGAAGCTCATGCCCAGATGAAAGCAGAGTTAGCTTCTCTCAAGGAAGAACGGCCGCATCTAGCGGAGGAAATTCGGAAAGCTGCAGAGGATAAGGATTTTAGGGAAAATGCACCGTTGGAGGCAGCTAGAGAACAGCATGAGCAGGTGGAAGCAAGAATCAGAGAATTGGAAGGAACTCTCCAATCATCTGTAATCGTGGAAGATGATACAACAGATATAAGCAAGGTACGGTTAAGTAGTACTGTTACCGTATGTGATCTTGCAACTGGAGATCAACTACGGTATACATTAGTCAGCACCAATGAGATCGATCCATCCAATGGAAGAATCTCTAGCCTTTCTCCCGTTGGTAAGGCCCTCATGAATCGAACAGCTGGTGAAACCGTGCAAGTTGTGATACCATCTGGTACAGCTAGTTACCGCATTGAAAAGATCGAAACCTGCCAATAGCTGTATCCTGATTATATATGTGGCAGCGTAGCTCAGTTGGCAGAGCAAGGGACTCATAAGCCCTGGGTCGCTGGTTCGAATCCAGCCGCTGTCACCAATTAAACATATCGCATTCGATACTTTGGCAACCTAAATACCCTCTTTTTCCTTCATGTAGTTAGTAACAACTATCGCACCTTCTACCCTTAGCTCCTTAAACAAATGAAAACCCATTTCAACTTCGAGTGACCAGACTACATCACAACGTCATCGAGGTGAGTTCCTGCAAGACTACGTGACGATCTCTTCTTTACGAATATACTGCTTCACCTTCGGTTCGCAATGACATGGTAAATCTGGTTGGTATTCTATAATTATGATACAGTCTGACAAAGAGTACACCTACATATATTCATATCAAGTTTCTTGACTTATGTTTATCTGGTTATACAACATCCATAATATAACGCAAAACAATTCGTTACTTGGATAACAATACTATCAACAGCAAATGCTTTATGTCAGGTATAAAAAAGGGACTTAGACCTCTTACCTCAGCATTGTCCATCATTAGGATGCAGCACAGAAATACAATTCTAACTTCTCAACAATCGACCTTGGCTCGAACATCAAGATAGGCTATACTAGGTTTGGAGTCTCTTTATTGATAAATGATTATTACCATAGCTCCGCAATACATTATTTGTCGGGCAAATCCCACCTATCATTTGCGAGCATGGGACTTGTGAGGGACACGGGTTATTAGGAAAATAAACCTACAGTCTATTAGTAGCAGAGCAATTTCGTGTGTTTCGTCATGTCGTCATTCTGAGACTACTTCGTCGCTGGTGTTTCTCAAAATTAAATAGCAAGTTTGTATTTGTACGGCATCATGCAGGCGAAGCTAAGGGCATAATCATAATATTGATATATCAGACGTTTATATAACCACCGAGAATTATTTTAGGAACTAACGATTCGGCACATGTTGGACATCCGTCCCTTTCGAGGTCTTCGCTATAATCTTCAACGAGTTGGAGACCTTTCTGCTATTATATGCCCTCCTTACGATGTCATATCTCCCAAAGAACAAGAAACCTACTATTCTCAGAGTTCATATAACGTAATACGTCTAGAGCTCCCCTCTAATCACACCGATATCGCTGCCAATAAGTATGATGGAGCCGCGCTTCAACTTAAGACATGGGTTGATGAGGGGGTGTTGATTCGAGAAGAAGTGCCTGCCTTTTATGTTACAGAACATCAATTTACCTATCAAGGAAAGGTCAAACGCCGGAGAGACCTCATCGCGGCCACCAGATTAGAACAATGGGGTAGTGGTATAATTCGTCCCCACGAAGTCGTCATCCCTCATGTTGTACAGGATCGTCTCAGCCTAATGCAATCTTGCCATGCCAACTTTAGCCCAATCTGGGGTATGGTTCGTCATGAACATGATGGTCTCCTCAACATACTATCTCAAGTAACCCATAATGAACCAGAGTTTTCTGCCGAGGATAAGCACAACATAGTACACAATGTGTGGGTAGTTAAAGACGATATCACTATTCGACAACTAGTAGACTGTTGTTCCAAGAGTACACTCTATATTGCCGACGGACACCATAGATATCAGACAGCCCTAACATATCAAGAACAACAACTTGCAGAACAACCTCATCAAGGCAAAGATAGTGCCTACAACTTCGCCATGATGACGATCACGGATGCAGGCGACCCTGGTATGATCTTGAAGCCAACACATCGTCTCATTAAAACATCCAAACGTGCAAATTCGGCTAACTTGAAGAAAAGGCTTACTGCGTTATCATTCGAGATAGAGGATGTCTCTTCTTTTAATCCATCGAATATCGAAGCATTGCTGGGCACAATAGATAGACGAGGCAATAAGGATGTAGGCATAGGTGTGTACGGTCTACCCGAAAGCAAGTTTTGCATCATTTGGCCTCGAGATCGAGAATGCATCGAACATATGTTCCCCTCAGAACACTCCCAACTATGGAAAGAGCTTAACGTGAGTTTACTGGACTGCGTGGTTCTACGGGAGATAATGAACATAGACACAGCTTCCAGGGGCGCTGAGTCTGTGGGCTACACTCAAGATGCAGGGGAAGCCATTCAACGAGTGGAATCTGGAGAGTATGACCTCGCCTTCCTGCTTAGTCCACCCTCTATATCCACAATCCTCGATGTAGCGGATATGGCGGATCGCATGCCACCAAAATCCAAGAAAGTGGAGAGCGATGCTCTTGGAGTGGATGGTCAGCCGCCCCTCCTCACTTTTTTTCGCCTGCTTGTGCGCCTTGACCAGTTGCCACACCAATTTTGT